>JADFKM010000094.1 GCA_022564935.1 Candidatus Dadabacteria bacterium | reverse complement strand
TTGCCTTTTTCTTTTCTTTCCCTTCGCTCATCCGTTCTTTAGAACCCTCCTTCGTCGATATATCTGCTCACGACTCCGGCCGTGTAATCAACCAGGGGTATAATTTGAGAATAATCCATTCTAAGAGGGCCAAGAACGCCTAAGGTCCCCAGTCTTCTTTCTTTTCCATAAGGTGCTACTACCAGGCTGTATCCCTGTATGATTCCACTGGACGTGCCCACAAACACACTGGTACCATCCTCTTGGATTGCGTCGTCCAGAATATCCACAAGAATCTCTTTTTCTTCCAAGGTTTTGATTAGCTCACGGAGTTGTGTCGGATCACTAAATTGCGCGTTTTCAAAAATCGACGTCTGTCCCTTGATGAATATATCAGCTTGTCCCTTTTTCTCAAAAGCTTTATTAATGCCCAAGAGACTCTTTAACAACTCCCCATAAAGCTGCCTTTCGTTTTTTAGCTGCTCAACCACCTTGGTCTTCACTTCTTCTATCGTAAACCCGACTGAAATGTCGCTTAAGTAACGACTCATACTTTCCAGCACATCGGGATGGATCTCCCTCTCCATCCTTATAAGTGTTTTTTCGGTAATCCCGCCTTCAAGCACAAATATGACCAGAACCTTGCTCTCACCAAGCTTCACCAGTTCGGCGGACTTGATTTTCGTATACTTCGTTATAGGAGCGGTAGCCAGACCGGCACAGTTCGATATATCGGAGAGAACCCGGCTGGTTTCTTCCATAATTTCATCAAGCGTTCCCTCCATCTCATTATACCTTCTGTTAATATCTACCCTTTTTTCTTTGGAAAGTTTGGAATTGTAAAGAAGGGTGCCCACATAAAACTGAATCCCTTTTTCGGTCGGCACACGTCCCGCCGAGGTATGGGGCTGAGTAATATAACCGTCATCGGTCAGCCTAGCCATAGTTTTCCTAACGGTAGCTGAGCTGCATGGAAGACCGAAATTTTTAACAAGAGCGAAGGAGCCGACGGGATTACCGGTAGAAATATAATTATTAATTATCAGTCTCAGTATTTTCTTTCCTCTATCGGTAAGTCTAGAAATAGTCATGGCTCCTTGCCCACAAAATGAAAATATAATAATTTGTGGGCTAATTGTCAACCTAACAACTACCGATTGTTATATCCAATAACTACATAATACTGTAGGCTATCCCTTCTAACAGACCACCGTCACTAACAGTCACTTCATCCTTGTAAAACATCTCCATTGTCTTTATAAGTATCATGCAACCCGGTATAAGCAAGTCCTCCCTGCCTTTCTCCATACCCCTCATCCGGGCTCTTCCACGAATGTCGAGGTTAACTAATGTATCGAACATCACCCGGAGCGCATTCCTGCTCAAAACATGTCCATTGACAAGCTCGGGGTTATAGGGCTCCTCGCCCAAATCAATAGATGCAAGGGTAGTCGGCGTACCGGCAGTAGAAATCAGGGTCAATTCACCTCCGAATTCCTTATCGAATGAATCGAGTTCTGTAGACATCACTTGCTCAATCTCCCCGGACAAAGCGTCCAAATCACCCTCCGCCGGTATCCCTACGCCCCCAATATGCTTCTCACACAAACGCACTACCCCAAGAGAGGCGCTTCCCATTCTTATTATATTACCACCCTTTAGGAGCATATACTCGGTGCTCCCGCCTCCAATGTCAAAAATAAGGGCGTAATCAGTATTTAGGGGAACCGAATTTAGCACTCCCAAGACCGTTAACCTGGCTTCCTCTTCCCAAGTAATAATCTCAACATCTATGGCGGTTTCCCTTTTGATTCTCTGTATGAATTCCACTCCGTTTCGAGCTTCCCTCACAACACTTGTCGCAACAGCCCTTAAATTCTCGACACAGCATCTTTTTGCTATCTCAGAAAATCTGCTAACGGCCCTAATCGACCTTTCCGCCGCTTCAGCACTAATCAATCCATACTCGGCTCTGAACCCGCCGCTAAGACGCGTTATTTCCCTCTCAACATGGAGCTTTTTTATCCCGCCTCTATCCGCGTCTGCGACCATCATGCGAAATGTATTGGTGCCTAAGTCTATTGAGGCTATGCGCAAAACTGAATTATGCCCGTGCTAATATATTGTGTTCTTTTGCGTACTTTACGTAATTTTCGGCCGACTCCCGTATTTGCTCAAGCTCCTGGGGCCTGAGCTCTCTCTTAATGCGGGCAGGCAAACCCACAACGATTGTGCCCGAAGGCACCCTGAAGCCCGGAGTGACCAGACTGCCGGCTCCAACTATGGAATTATCCTCGATCACCGCCCCATCAAGCACAACAGACCCGATACCCACGAGAACGTTACTACCGACCCGGGCGCCGTGAAGAACGACTCTGTGACCCACAGTTACATTGTCGCCTATACGCAGAGACCACTGCGCTGCGGTGACGTGGAGAACACATCCATCCTGAATGTTGGTGGCTGCGCCTATCTTAATGGAATTAACGTCCCCCCGGACTACTGCTTGATACCATATGCTGGAGTCATCCCCGATCTCAACATCACCCATGACTTCAGCGCTTGGAGCAACGAACACCCCGCGGCCGATTGTAGGATTGAGTCCGTTGTATGGGCGTATCATTCTACTCCTCGCTACCCCTCGGCACTCCCCTTTTATTGAGAAACCTCATCGATGATTTTCGGGGAAAGATGGCCGGGGACTTCTTCATAGTGGGAAAATTCCATACTAAAAGTGCCGCGGCCGCTTGTAATCGACCTCAGCTCAGGGGCGTAGGTGAGAACCTCGCCCATTGGGGCTTCGGCGCTGATAACGTGTCCTCCGAGTTGGGGGTCAACCCCGGACACCTTGCCGCGTCTTGCATTAATATCCCCTATTACATCCCCTAAACAGTCTTCAGGCGCCGTAACCTCCATCTTCATAATAGGTTCCAGTAAAAGCGGTTGGGCATCCTCCATCGCCTTCTTAAATCCCATAGAGCCGGCAATTTGGAATGCAATATCCGAGGAGTCGACCGGATGGTATTTCCCGTCGAACAGAGTTACCTTCACATCTGTAACCGGATATCCGGCTAAAACCCCCTTCTGCATAGCTTCTTTAACACCCTTTTCAACCGAAGGGATGAAATTTTTTGGTATAGCTCCACCCACGATCTTGTTCACAAACTCATATCCCCCGCCCCTCTTAAGGGGCTCAACCTCCAACCAAGCGTCTCCGTACTGCCCTCTGCCCCCGGTCTGCTTAACGTACTTGCCCTCGGCTTTCGTAGATTTGCGGATCGTTTCCTTGTATGGGACTTTCGGGGTCTTCATATCCACATCGACCCCATAGGTGTCTCTTAATTTATTCACCGTTACTTCCACATGGACCTGTCCCGTGCCGGAGAGTAAAAACTCACCTGTCTGCTCCTCTCTTCTGAACTGAATAGTCGGGTCCTCTTCGCGAATCTTGCCCAGAGAGATCATCAATTTGTCCTCATCTGCCCGAGTTTTCGGCTTTATT
>JADFKM010000057.1 GCA_022564935.1 Candidatus Dadabacteria bacterium | reverse complement strand
CTCAGTGATAACGGTGACGGTTGTGTCGGTAAGAAACTTAAAAGACCGGGTTATGCCGTCTCCTCCGGGATATTTCCCCTCCCCGCCACTGTTTTCCCTGACCGAATAAGTATCTATCATTATCGGAAGCTCCCTTTCGAAGGCTTCCACTGGGGTATTGAGTGTATTGGTCATATGGCTGTGTATCGCGCTCGGACCGCTTCGCCCAATGATCCCGCCCATGCCCCCTCCAATCGTCTCATAGTAAGCAAACTCCTTTCCAGTAACCGGATCGAGCGTGCCGAATGTAACGTTGTTCATCCCGCCGTTGCTTGCGGCCGGCACCTTATCGGGGATGGCTTTTGAGAGCGCGCCCAATACGACATCGACGATACGCTGAGAGGTCTCGCAGTTTCCCGCCGATACGGCCGATGGGTATGTAGCATTAACCAGGGATGAGGGCTCAGCTACGATCTCAATTGCGCGCAGTGGGCCGGAATTCAAGGGCATATCCACATCATCCCCAGAAGCCAAGCACTGAAAGACGTACAGCACTGCTGCCGTAGTAACGCTGAACGGGGTATTGACGCAGCCGCTCACTTGCCGTGATGTGCCTTTAAAATCAACCCTGGCTTCCTCCCCCGAAATTGTAATTGTCGCCCTGATCGGGATGTCCGTAGTCCCCGCGCCGTCGTCGTCCATATAATCCTCAAAGCTGTAAGTGCCGTCAGGGATGTTTTTTATCTCCGCCTTCATTAACTTCTCGCTGTAGTTTAGAAGCTCGGCGGCGGCTTCCTTGATTTTGTCCAGAGAGTATTTGCTTATTATTTCCTTCAACCGGCCAGCACCGAACTCCAGGCAGCCGACTTGCGCTCTAAAGTCTCCTTCCCTCTCTTCTGGGTCGCGGGATTTTGAAACGATGTCGTGAAACAAGGCTTTATTTAGCTTGCCGTTTTCGTATAGTCTAGAGGGTGGAATCAACACCCCTTCTTCATCGAGTGAGGTCGAAAGCGGCATTGACCCCGGGCTGATACCCCCCACGTCTGCGTGATGGGCTCTGGAGGCTAGGAAGAATTCCAACCTGCCGTCTACGAAGAACGGCGTTATGCACGTTATGTCAGGAAGGTGAGTGCCGCCCTTGAAGGGGTCGTTCAGCACGAATATATCGCCCTCATTAATACCCAGCTCATCAAGCACCGCCTTTACGGCAAAGCTCATCGAGCCGAGGTGCACCGGGATATGGGCGGCCTGGGAGACCATGTTGCCTTCAGGGTCAAAAATGGCGCATGACAGGTCTCTCCGCTCTTTAATGTTGGGGGAATACCCCGCCATAATGAGCACCATACCCATCTCTTCGGCTATTGAGCTGAGCATATTCTGGAATATTTCCAACTCGTAGGGACTAAGAGCCATCGTTTCGCTACTCCTTTATCGATGGTTAATAATACGCAGTTTATGCGGCATTGTCTGCATTACATCTGCAATTACCCGAGAAGCAAAGTCCACGCCTATATCTCTCAAATTATCGGTCTTGATGACCGTAACGGATTCACCTCGCGGAGCCCAAACATCAGGGTCGGTGGGACCGAAAAGCGTTATTACGGGCGTTCCTACGGCTGAAGCTATGTGCGATATGCCGGTGTCGCATCCGAAATACAAATCACACATTTCCAACACGGCAGCTACACTCATAAGAGAGCGCTCTTTAACCACGGGAGAAAAGGGAAATGCGTACTCAATAGCTGCTGCGCTTTCCTCCTCTACGGGGCCAATTAACCAAACGCTCTTAGCCCCAACGCTCTCCTCAATCCACCTGCCTATAGAGATGAAGCTCTCCAACGGCCACGATTTTACTCCCCATGTCCTGGGGTGTATGGCAACGAGTGGTCTTGATTCAAGCACATCTTTAAGGAGCGAATAGGCGCTTTCTGTGTAGCTCTTTTGCAGACGCAGGTGCGGATAAAGGGGAGGGGTGAACTTGATGCCGAGAAACTCCAGCATTTCCGCCGTGTATTCAACGGCGTGAGGCCCGTGCGCGGATGGGAACGGGCTCATCTTAAAAATTTTCTCAGCCCCGGCTTTTTGTAAATTCCGAGCGATAACCCCGTCTGTATCCTTCATATAGGCTAGAATAATGTCAAAGGATGAGAAATAATCTCTTATTTCCGGGTCTATGTCGCCGTCTTCGATATAGAGCCCTGGTGTGAGCTTGGCCTCGGCGGGGGTTGCTTTGTTTGTAAGCTTCCCGTCATTTACCAATTCCAGGTTGGTGACGTTGCCCAGGATTTCTATGTGTGCATTGGGGTAGCTCTCCCTCAACAGCTCAATAGTGGGTATCGTAACGACAATGTCCCCAATTGCTCCCTGTCTTATAACGAGTATCTTCATCGGAAAAAACTGGCTTGACTGTGCGTCCTCAGTAGATTATGCCATGACTCCATGGAGGCAATTAAAGGATTTCATAGATCCTGATCCTGTGGACATCTCCATTTATGTGATACAATACCAGCCTTAAATCGGGGAGATATAAGAAGGAATGCTCTTTCTTGTAACCGGAGCGGCCGGATTTATTGGCTCACACCTCTGCGAGAGGCTTCTCTATGACGGCCATGAAGTCATCGGGGTTGATTCATTCCTTGACCACTATCCGCGCAAGGTCAAGGAAAACAACGTCTTAAACATCATCCACAATCCGAATCTCCAATTTGTAGATGGAGATTTGTGCGATTTGAGCTTGTCGGAGCTTCTTAGCGGAGTAGATGGTGTTTTCCACCAGGCTGCAATCGCCGGAGTGAGGTCGAGCTGGGGAACCCTGTTTGACCGATACATTAAAAACAACGTCCTTGCCACCCAGCTCCTGCTTGAGGCTTGTATGGAGCTGGACATCAAAAAATTCGTATACGCCTCATCGTCCTCCGTTTATGGAGACGCCCAAGCGCTGCCGGTTACGGAACAAACCCCCACGGCGCCGATTTCTCCCTACGGCGTGACGAAGCTTGCCGGGGAGCACCTGGCACATCTCTACTACAAAAACTACGGACTCCCGGTGGTGTCTCTCAGGTATTTCACCATCTACGGCCCCCGGCAGAGACCGGACATGGGGTTTCATAAATTCATCTACAAAACGCTTAAGGGAGAGGAGATTGAGATATATGGCGACGGCGAGCAAACCAGGGATTTTACATACATCGACAGCGCCGTGGAGGCCAATATAAGCGCCTTCTTTAATGGTATAGGCGGCGGGGTGTACAACATAGGCGGGGGCAGCAGGGTACGATTGATTGAAGCTATTGGTATAATTGAGGACATAACCGGTAAGAAGGCAAAACTGAAGTTCGTGGAAAGGCAAAAAGGCGACGCAAAGCACACCTTCTCCGACGTCTCAAAGGCGAAGAAAGATTTTGAATACTCACCACAATTATCCCTTCGCGAAGGCCTTGAAAGGCACTGCGAATGGCTTGAGAAAAACATCGAGCTTTATGATTTTTGAATTTATTGTTTGCTTCGGGTTTTGCTCTAACTTTTGTGACTGGACGAAGCCCACATACAACGAAGATTTTGACGGGTTTACTCTTACAAAGTTCGACGGGACGGTGGTCAATGTTTGAGAGGGATTTATTGTGAGATAAATTTGTCTTCCCCACCCAGTTTTATTTACCATAATATTGGGCTTATGAAGTCATAAAACTGAGCCTTAACCAAGCGCCGCTTTGATGGTCTCGCCCATCTCTGCGGGGCTTCTCGACACACGAACGCCTGCGTCTTCGAGGACGGCGATCTTTTCATCTGCGGAGCCGGAGCTTCCTGAGATTATGGCTCCGGCGTGTCCCATCCTCTTACCCTTGGGCGCGGTTTGACCCGCTATGAAGGCCGCTACCGGCTTTTTGAAGTGCTCTTTAATATACTCGCCCGCTTCCTGCTCAGCAGTTCCGCCGATTTCACCGATGATTACGACACCTTCGGTCTCATCGTCTTCGTTGAACATTTTGAGCACATCGATAAACGTAGAGCCGATTATGGGGTCTCCGCCTATCCCTACGCAGGTGGACTGGCCGATTCCGAGGTTTGAGAGCTGCCATACTGCCTCATATGTGAGGGTGCCGCTGCGGGAAATGATCCCAATCTTGCCGGGCTTATGAATGTATCCGGGCATTATGCCGACCTTTGCCTGACCGGGGGTGATCACTCCGGGGCAGTTCGGGCCAATGAGAGTTGCTGACCTGCAGTTTATATAATTTTTAGCCTTGACCATATCGAGGGTAGGTATCCCTTCGGTGATGCAGACTATTAGCTCAATACCGGCGTCTGCGGCTTCAATTATGGCATCCATCGCAAACGGCGCAGGGACGAAAATTAGCGAAGTATTGGCGTCAACTTCTCTAACGGCTTCAGTAACGGTGTTGAACACGGGGAAGCCTTCTATCTCGGTTCCACCTTTGCCCGGGGTGACGCCTCCCACCACAATGGTGCCGTATTCGCGGCACTGAGTGGCATGGAAAATACCGGCGCTGCCTGTGATTCCCTGAATTACAACGCGGGTGTGATTGTTAACCAGTATGCTCATTAATTCTAACTATCCTTTTTCGCTTGTATAAACTTGCGGGCAAGGATGCGATAATAACATAACGATTTAGGGGTTTCAACTTGAAAACTACAGTTTTTCATGTTATTAAAGTCTGTTCATTGTTGCTATTTACATAAATTCTGGAGGTACGAATGAGTGAAGTAACCCAGGTGAGCCACCTCATTACAATGAAACAGCTTTTGGAGGCCGGTGTGCACTTCGGCCATCAGATAAGCCACTGGAATCCCAAAATGAAACCGTTCATATTCGGCGCTAGGAACGGGATACACATCATCGATTTACAACAAACCACAGGGCTTTTCAAAAAAGCCTTCGAATACATCAAAAACACAGTTGCAGACGGCGGCACAATACTCTTCGTAGGCACAAAAAAACAGGCGCAGGGCATTATTTCCGAAGAATCTCAAAAGTGTAATATGCCGTACGTCAACACCAGATGGCTTGGAGGAACATTAACCAATTTCGCTACAATACATTCAAGAGTGGAGTACCTGCTCCAGCTTATGAAAATGGAAGAGGATGAACAGATGGAGCATCTGCCTAAGAAAGAAGTAATAGTCTTGAGGCGACAGATAAAGAAATTAAATTATTTGCTCGGGGGTATAATAATGATGAAAAGGCTGCCCCGGGCGTTATTCGTAGTCGATACCCGAAAGGAATACATAGCCGTAAATGAAGCAAAAAAGCTTGGCATTCCGGTAGTCGCTGTAATTGACACGAACTGCGAGCCCACGAGCGCAGATTATTTAATTCCCGGAAACGATGATGCCATAAGGGCAATCAAGCTCTTCACTTCCCGAATAGCCGAGGCGTGTATAGAGGGTAAACATATCTACGAGGAGAGGGTTAGCTCAGGAGAGATACTGCCTAAGGCGCAAGAAGAAGCAAAACCGGTTGTAGTGGAAAGGAAAGTCTTTGTATTTAGAGAATACGATGAGCAGAAGGAACAAACCAAAACTGCCTCTGTAAAAGAAACGGCTGAATCTGAAAAGACAGAGGTAGAAGTCAAAGACGTTAAAACCGAAGAGCCGCAGCCCCAAGCATCAAATGGTTCTGTTCAATCCGCTCCGGATATCTTTCAAACACCCAAGGACGGCGAAACAGATAAAACTCCTAAGGATGAAGCACTAGCACAAGAGTCCATTAAGCAAACTCCGAAGCCCGATACGGAAGCAGAACCTGAGGACGTAGAAGCAACTATGAAGTCTGAACCGCAAACTCAAGTTGATAAGGAGGATGAAACTCCTGAGCCTGAGTCAAGTACCGAACCTGAAGAAGCTTCGGAGGAAGCTCAAGAGACCGATACCGTATCTGATGAGTTGACTGATTCAAAACAAGAAACAGATTCAATAGAAGAGGGATCCACAGAATCAGCAGAAGAGATAGAGACTAAGGATCAAAACCCAAGCGAGGAAACTCAAGAGCAAGAAACCGCAGCCGAGGAGACCACTGAGGAGAACGAAGTCAACGACCAAGCCCCTGAGGCGCAAGCTCCCGAGTTGGCAGAGGAAACTACTCAGCAAACATCAGACACAGTGGAACCGAAGGAGGAAACAGATTAATGGCTGAAATATCGGCCAAGATGGTCAAAGAACTACGTGACAGAACGGGCGCAACATTTCTGGGCTGCAAGCAGGCCCTTGAAGAAACAAACGGCGATTACGAGAAGGCCACGGATATTTTAAGGATTAAAGGACTCGCAAAAGCCGACAAGAAAGCCGGAAGAGCAACACCCGAAGGCATTGTCGCATCGTACATACACGCAGGAGGGAAAATCGGCATACTTGTTGAAATCAATTGCGAAACCGATTTTGTCGCCAGAAACGACGAATTCCAAAACTTTGCAAAGGAAATATCGATGCAGATTGCCGCAAACAAACCCAGTTATGTATCCAGAGACGATGTGCCCGGCGAAGTACTCGAAAAAGAGAAGGAAATCTTTAAAGCTCAGGTGATAGAATCAGGCAAGCCCGAGAAAATAGCTGAAAAAATTGTCGATGGAAAAATCGACAAATTTTTTGAAGAGAAATGTTTAATGGAGCAGCCGTATATAAGAGAGCCGAAAATAAAGGTAGAGGAGCTCCTCAAAGCGCTTGTGGCAAAGGTAGGCGAAAATATCGTTGTGAGCAGGTTTACAAGGTATCAACTCGGTCAAAGCAATGAAGAGCAATAACACCTTACCTATTCTAATAATATGACACCCAATTACAAAAGGATCCTGTTAAAAATCAGCGGTGAGGCGCTTCAGGGTGAAGCGGGTTATGGAATTAGCGACAGTGTTATTGAAAAAATTACCGGAGAAATATCGGAAATTCATTTCTTGGGGATACAAGTTGCCGTAGTGATAGGCGGAGGCAATATATTCAGGGGCAATTCAGGTACCAAATCAGGAATTGACAGGGCAGCGTCCGACTACATGGGAATGCTGGCCACCGTTATTAACGCCCTTGCTCTACAGGATTTTCTTGAGAGGAAAGACGTACATACAAGGGTGCAATCGGCCCTGGAAATTAAACAGGTCGCCGAGCCTTACATAAGAAGGAGATGCATCAGACACCTGGAGAAGGGCAGGGTTGTAATATTAGCAGCCGGAACGGGCAACCCTTTTTTTACCACAGATACCGCAGCCACTCTCAGGGCCCTGGAAATCGGCGCCGACGTTATCCTAAAGGCCACTAAGGTGGACGGGGTTTACGACAAAGACCCCTTAATCCATGACGATGCAGTTAAATTCAAGGATTTAAGCTACATGGAAGTTCTGAAGCAGGAACTAAAAGTCATGGACGCAACCGCCATCTCTCTATGCATGGAGGGCAATATACCCATTATAGTGTTCAACCTCTTTGAGGAGGGCAATATAAAAAGAATTGTTATGGGTGAAGAGATTGGATCAATCGTGAGAGCCAGCAAACATTGAGCGAAGATCAAATCCTTGACGAAATTTTAGACGATGCAAAGAACAGAATGGAAAATTCTGCACAATCCCTTAGAAACGAATTTTCAAAGCTCAGAACAGGCAGGGCATCCACATCGCTGGTCGAAGATATCAGAGCGGATTATTACGGCACACAAACTCCCCTAAACCAGATGTCGTCAATCTCCGTGCCTGAGCCCAGAACCATAATCATTCAGCCATGGGATACAAATGCTATTAGGGAAATTGAAAAGGCGATACAAAAATCCGACCTCGGAATAAACCCGACCAACGACGGCAAGATAATTAGACTTGTGATTCCAAACCTCACCGAAGAAAGAAGAAAAGAGCTCGTTAAACATGTCGGTAAAATAACAGAAGATCACAGAATCACCATAAGACAGATACGAAAAGACTCCAATAATTATATGAAGGAAGTAGAAAAGGAAGAGCACATCTCCGAGGATAAAGTAAAAAGTGCTCTCACAAAGATTCAGAGCTTAACCGACGATTACATAAAAAAAATAAATGAAATCTTAGGAGAAAAAGAAAAAGAAATTATGGAGATATAGTTTAACTGTATGATTCATAGACATCGTTTCAATATAATGATGATCTATGAGCAGAGAAATTAAGAAGAGACTTGGCTGGGTTGAGCTTTATTTGGAAACTGGGAATGCCGGTTTAGTTTGCAGGAGATGCGGGATATCCAGACCTACTTTGAGGAAGTGGGTTAAAAGATATAAGGAGAATGGAATCGAAGGTCTTTGTAGCCTCAGCCGAAGGCCAAAACGCTCTCCAAAAACTAAAGTATTTGAGCAGCAAGAAAAATTAATATTACAGCTCAGAAAAAAAAGAAAGATCGGGGCAAGAAGGATTCAGAACGAGTTAAAAAGACACCACGACATCTCATTCTCCCTGGCTACCATCCATAAGGTTCTCAAAAGAAATAATGCTGCGCCTCTGAAAAGACATAGGCGTAAAAAAGATTTCAAACGATACTCAAGGCCTATTCCCGGAGAAAGGGTGCAGATAGACACCTGCAAAATTGCGTCCGGTCTATATCAATATACTGCGGTGGATGATTGCACCAGATACAGGGCCTTGGGGCTTTATAAAAAAAGGACTGCTTCAAATACTTTACTTTTTTTGGAGAAGCTCATTGAGTAAATGCCGTTTGCCATCCAGAGAATTCAGACCGACAGGGACAGGGAGTTTTTTGCCTATAAGGTACAGAAAAAACTAATGGAGTACTGCATTAAGTTCCGTCCCATTAAACCCAAGTCCCCTCATCTCAACGGCAAAGCAGAGCGCTCACAGAGAACAGACTTTGAGGAGTTTTATTCAACCGTTGACCTCAATGATCCTACGCTGGAAGACCTGTTGCAGGAATGGCAGCACTTCTACAACTCGCACCGTCCACACGGATCTTTGAGCGGAAAGACACCTATGGATAAGTACTTCGAACTAATGCACAAAACGCCACTCTGGGAGGAGGTAGGAGATATGTACGATGAATCTAAAGAGCATATACAGGAAGCGGATTATAAGATAGAATTGCGATTAAGAAAATTGAAACGATCTATGTGAATCGCACACTTAAACAATACTTGTTTCCATCCATTAATTACATTTAATATATAATGACCCTGATCCATATGCGTGCGCGGAGGAATCCCCTGATGCCCATTAAGATCACAGGAGCTGATGCCCTTATCATAATCGACCTGCAAAACGATTTCTGCCCCGGAGGCGCGCTGCCCGTCCCCGGCGGTGATGCGGTCGTGCCTGTTATCAACGAGTACATTTCCATATTCGTCAATGCCGAGGGTCATGTGTTCGCCACGAGGGACTGGCATCCTCCCGGCCACGGCTCATTCAATGAAAACGGCGGGCCTTGGCCCAACCACTGTGTCCAGGGAACCCCAGGGGCGGAGATCCATGACGGCGTAGCGCTGCCCTCCTCCGCAATCATAATCGACGCGGGCACCGACCCAGAGCTTGAGGGATACTCCGGATTCGAGGACACGGAGCTTGAGGAGATGCTGAGGAAAAAGGGAGTCACGAGGCTCTTCATAGGCGGTCTTGCCACTGATTACTGCGTTAAGCACACCGTGCTTGACGGACTGCGGCACGGATTTGATGTGGTCTACCTGGACGACGCCTCGCGGGGAATTGACGCAGAGCCGGACGACTGCGAGAGGGCTATACAAGAAATGACTGGGCTTGGAGCCGTTACAGGCACAATCGAAGACATCGATTAGGCTTGGGGTTTTTCTTCATCTACCAGATAGATTGCCATCATATTAACGTTTAGCCGCTCTAGAACCGCGTCCAAAGCTACATCGTAAATTTCATCCAAACTGGAAGATTTATGTACGGCTTTAGTGATTTTAGCTAAAATCACTAAATCATTTTCATAATATTCATTAGACTCCATTTGCCGGATTCTCCAAAATAAATTTGAGTCTGCGCCCCCACTCAATCGACTAGACTCATACCCCCAGTTATCGGTATTGAATTTGTACTTCAATAATCAGACTCAATATCTGTTTATACTTAATGCTTATCCGAATAAGTAATTATTCTTCGCTGAAAACCCATCCCCTTAAAAGATAGAACGCATCTAACCCGATCAGCGTTTTTACTTATAGGGATTCTAGAGATGTTTGCTTGCTGTGGCTGATTAAGGCTATCAACCGATGTGGTTTTCTATCCCACAAATTTCACATCGCTTAAACCTTTGTATCTGCTTTGCAAACCGCCCCTTTTTTAACAATTATCACCCCAATACACACAAATTTCACCCCTAATTTTATGTGAGAATGTACGTGGGTTATATGCACGAATTAATAGAGTAAGACAATATCCCTGCGCGGCTAAGAGATGGCTGTGAAGGAGAAGACAGATTTAGGTGTGCGACTACACTCAAGGACATAGGTGCTGAGACTGCCGCCGTTGCATACATTCAATCGCCAACTAATTCACACAGACCCGCTACTCCAATTCCTCCGCCATACGTCTGCCCTCCTCTTCGTTGACAAACCAGAGAACCACGGCGCCGGAAGCGAAAAGCAGAACGAGGGACAGAATCGAAAGCCTCGGATTTCCCGTGAGCAGACTGACCCATCCGATCATCAGAGGGCCCAAAACTGCGGCGAATTTCCCAAGCATGTTGTAAAGGCCGAAAAACTCGGCCGATTTGCTCTTGGGAATTATGGTCGTATAAAAAGAGCGGCTGAGGGATTGAACCCCACCCTGAACCAATCCGATGGATACTGCAAGCACGTAAAACCCTTTCACGCTGTCAAGGAACATTGCATATATAGTGACGGCAATATACACGCCTATGCAGAAATATATGGCCTTTTTCGTGCCTACCCAATCCCCCATTTTGCCCATAACAATGGCCGCGGGAAAACCCACGAACTGAGTAACCAGCAGTGCGAGAATAAGCTTGGACGAGTCGAACCCCAGATCCATTCCGAAGTTCACTGCCATGCGTATAATCGTGGACACCCCGTCTATATACAGCCAGTATGCGATAAGGAAAAGGAACACGACCCTCATCTTTCTCGCCTCCGAGAATGTGCTCTTCAGCTGCGCGAAACCCTGAGGAATACACCTCCAGCCCGCAGTCTCTCTCCCGGTTTTGCTCTCAGGCACGAACAGCAATATCGGTATGCTGAAGACCGCCCACCACACGGCTACCATGACAAAAGCAAGCCTCTTGGCCTCCTCCATCCCACTTAGGCCGAATGTTTCGGGTCGCAGAACCATCCACACATTTATCGAAAACAGCACCCCTCCTCCGAGGTACCCAAGCGAGTAGCCCAGGGCAGAAACAAAATTCATGCTCCTTTTATCGGCCACCTCAAAGATCAGCGAGTCGTAAAACACGTTGCCGCTCGAAAAGCCTACTGTGGCCATTACGTAGATGAAGACGGCCAGTGCCCAATTCCCCATCTCCACGAAATAAAGCGAGCCCGTCATAACGACTCCCATCAACGCAAAATAAAACAGGAACTTCTTCTTGACTCCCCCCCTGTCCGCTATAGCCCCTATCACGGGCGCCATAACTGCCACTATAACGCTTGCCAGAGAGTTAGCCATGCCGAGCTTATACGTGCTCTCGGCTACATCGGCGCCGTGACTCCAGTACTCCTTGAATAACACGGGGAAGAAACCGGCCATCACCGTAGTCGAGAACGCCGAATTGGCCCAGTCGTAAAACGCCCAGGAAAGTACTTTTTTCAAATGTTCGCGGAGCCCCCAGAGTTGTGGGTATAGGCGTTAACATCACCTACTCAGAGTACTCTATATCATGAACCGTATGGGAAAACAAATAACAGCGAATCCCAGTCTTCCTTCTCATACTTAAAAAGGCACCTACTCTATTCCAACTCCCTCGCCATACGTTTTCCCTCTTTCTCGTCTACGAAATAAAGAACCACACCCCCAGAGATGAACAGCAGCATTAGCGGAAGGATAGAGAGTCTGGGACTGCCCGAAAGCACGCTGACCCATCCTATCATCATGGGGCCTAAGACAGCGGCTAATTTCCCAAGCATGTTGTAAAGGCCGAAAAACTCAGCCGACTTGTTTTTTGGAATTATGGTCGTATAAAAGGAGCGGCTTAAAGACTGTATTCCCCCCTGTACAAGCCCAACGGCAACTGCAAGGACATAAAAATCCTTCACACTTTCCATACCGTACGCAAATATTGTAATACCCAAATAGGTCGCTATGCCGATGTAAATACCATTTTTAGTCCCGATCCAGTCCCCGACTTTTCCCATCAATATGGTGGCCGGCACCCCCACGAACTGAGTTATAAGCAATGCACCCATAAGGCTTTTCGAATCAAAACCGATAGACATGCCGTAGTCTATGGACATTCGCACCATCGTGTCCACACCGTCGATATACAGCCAGTAGCCGATGAGGAAAAGGAAAACCACCCTCATTCTTCGAGCCTCGGATAAAGTGCTCTTCAGCTGCGCAAAACCTTCGGTGACGCACCTCCACCCGGTAGTCTTGACATCGCTTTCCGGCTCCTTAACAAAGAGAAATATCGGTATGCTGAACACCGCCCACCATACAGCTACCATTACGAACGAGATACGCAGGGCGTCATTACTGCTGCTCAGACCAAAGGTTGCGGGCCGCATAATCATCCAAACTATTATCGCAAAGAGGAGTCCTCCGCCTAGATAACCTAAAGAGAACCCCAATGACGAGATGAAGTTCATACTCTTTGGTTTGGCAACGCTCACAATTAATGAGTCATAGAACACATTCCCGCCCATAAAACCCACGGTGGAAATTATGTAGAGAGACACAGCCATGACCCAATCGCCTCTCTGGATAAAGTAAAGCGAGCCGGTCATCACAATCCCGAGCATAGCGAAGAAAAAAAGGAGTCGTTTCTTAATTCCTCCCCTGTCGGCAATAGCGCCTATCAAAGGAGAGGACAAGGCCACTATGACACTGGCAAGCGAGTTTGCCATGCCGAGCTTGAACGTACTCATAGTAACGTCGGCGCCTGCGCTCCAATACTCTTTAAAAAACACGGGAAAGAAGGCAGCCATTACGCCGGAATAGGCCGAATTTGCCCAGTCGTATAACGCCCAGGAAATAACCTTTTTCAACTTGAATGAACCCTAGGCCAATGTATTTAGGATGCCTAACCCAATTCTATCTATATCACAAATCTATAAAAGAAAGCAAATTATTCAAGAATTATGATGTATTAATGAAATCAGCCCTACATAAACATTTCTGCTTTCACATGACTTTACATGGTTTCTGC
>JADFKM010000011.1 GCA_022564935.1 Candidatus Dadabacteria bacterium | reverse complement strand
GATGTTCACATGCGCGGAACCATCTGGTGACACTCGGGGAGGCTCAGAAGCGTTTGGCAGAAAGAGACGGCATGGAGAAGGAGAGCTTCGAAAATCCTCATGGCCGAGAACGGCCAGTGGGTTGGCGAAGCTCCCCCGATCGGATATGAGCTGGATCGCGAAACCCATCGCCTACGGGTGTGTCCAGAGGAAGCGAAACTCGTCGAGAAGATCATCGAACTCAGCATCGAAGGGGACGGGACGGCGAAGATCACCCATGAGTTGAGAGTGCCCGTTAGTGATTGCCTTCTCAAGTTGGATCGCACAGGCTGACACGAGGATGACATGCGGGCGGGATCACCGATGGCATCAGTCGCTGCGATCCAGCCTGGCGAAGCCCCAATCCAGCTCTATGAACCGCCGCTCTGACCGTCAGATCTTATGATGGAACCCAACTCGTACTTGCCGATCCAGAAGCTCGTCTCGGAATGATTTCCGGACGATCAGAAGCAAGGCGGAGCGTCCGCGCAGAATCGGGACGACGCTACAACTCATCGGTACTCAGGGCCCTCCCAAGTTGAGGCTTCACACTGGTAACCTGGACCGTGCTGCTTGTCATGTAGGTCAAAGAGATGAACCCATCGCTCTCGAGTGCATCTAGCACCTGATCTACGATTATGCGGGGTTGACCATATCTCTCCACGAGAGCATGGTTGGTGGTCATGCCCTCGTTTGCAAGCTGAGCCCCAATGGTTCGCTTCAAGTCTGCATATCCATCTATGGTGGCCAAACAGTAATTCTCGAAGGCCTGCACGGCAATGGTTGTATGGTGAATCCTACCGCCATGAGGCACGGAATCGTCGATCATGTATTCGTCGGCTAGTATCTGTAGTGATTCCGCAACTGTATCTTCAGCCAGTTTGAGGGCCTGGAGCTTCTCGCTGAGGTCCCCGACATTGACATGTCTTTCCTTTCTCTCCATCGCGCTATCGCAGAGGAGCTTTAGCAAAGCACAATCAGTCGTGGATAGGTCAGTTGACTAGCGACAATTATAATTCCCGCCCGTGTTGCCTCACGTAATAGTGTTACCAGGTACAGAAGATGCTGCACCCGACGCCAATTCGGTAGTGTCGGGGAGAGTGTTCTGGGGGAATCGGGGCTCCAGATCGATGAGGTGTACCCCGTCAACTGGACAGAAAGGGCGGTAGAATAAGCTCGCCTTGAGGTTGGTCTGTCTTTCCTTGGAGAGTGGTTGTACCCTGCAGGAGTGGAGGTACCGTACCGGATTTTCAGTCTCCACGGGGGTGTGGTTGTACCCCTGCGGGGGGTGGAGGTACCGTACCGGATTTTCAGTCTCCACGGGGGTGTGGTTCGAAGGTTGTGGGTGGACGGGAGGGTGGCTCATCGCGCCGACCCACTTGCATGGGGCTCGCCCCCTAAGGCGCTGCCAACGATGGAGACACAGCGAGAGGCGCCGGCTTGAGCACGCTGAGCGATCAGAATCGAGTACGGCCTTGGTCATGGGTTTGAATATGCTCTCCCGTCGGCCGCCACGGCGCTACCGAAGATGAGCTTCCGGGCCATGGCACGGCGCCACTCCCGTACGCGGCGTTGCAGGGTACGGAGCTGACCGGGGGCGTACGTCGAGGGGTGTTCTCTCTGGAGCCGCTGGAAGAGGGACTTCGCCGTGGCGTCGGGCTCGTCGACCAACCAGGTCTCCACCTCTGACCACACCGAAGCGAAGGGATCTGGGCGAGTACGCCAGTGGTGAGCCGCGGCAGGAGGCTGTCGGTGTGTCGGCCGAGCGTCTCCCTCGCGCCACAGCGTGGGCAGTTGCGCCAGGAAGAGAGCAAGCTCGTTGTCACCGGAGGAGTCCTCGGTCGGTTCGTCCGGCGCGGAGAGCCGGGCTAGCGCCGACTGCGCCGACCGGATCTCGTTGAGCAGCCGCGGTGGATCCAACGAGTCGGAAAGCTCCCGAAGAGTCTGCTTCTGGTCGTTTCCGAGGTGTTCGGATGCCAGCAAGCGCTGGCAAGGGGTGGCCGGTGGATGGTAGTGCTTGGTCACCTTGGCGCCTTGTCGGAGTTTCTCCTTGAGCTTGAAGGAGGGCTGGAAGTAGTTCACGTAGAGCCGCGAAACGGAATACAGACGGGACAGCGTCTGGGCGGCCTTGACCCCCTGCAGGCGCCCATGCCCGACCAGACGCCGCACCACGGCCCCGTTTTTCTGCTCGACCCAGGCCTGGTCGTTCTTGCGGTAGGCGCGCGAGCGGGTCTGGGTGAGACCTTCGTCCCTGGTGTACTTAAGGAGGCTCTCGTTGATGAAGGCGCCGTCGTTGTCCGTATCCAGGCCCTGCAGTGCGAAGGGAAGTTGGCCTCGTGTCATCTCTATCGCTTCTACGACCAGGCCCTGCTCTCGCACGAGCAGTGGCACGCACTCCGTCCAGCCCGAGGCGATGTCGGTCAACACCAGCGTGTGGACACAACTGCCTTCGCTGATGCCGCCGTTGTGGGCCACCAGGTCGGCTTCCACAAACCCAGGCGGCGGGTCGCCCCAATCGGCGAAGGTGCGCACCGGAATCTGGTTACGCAAAAGCCCGTTGGACCGGCGGCGGCGCCGCCGTCGTCCCGAGGCGTCAGCCCGCTGTGGCACAAGGAGCCTGTCCATCGTGGCCGCGCTGATGCCCAGTAGGAGCTCCCTCAGTTCGGTACCCAGAACCAGGTGACCATGCCGCTCCAAGGCCCCCACCATGATCGGCATGAGGGCCTTGAGGCGCTTGCCGCAGATCCGGTCGGCGGCCTCCCAGACGATGATGAGGGCCTCATGCACGGCCTCGTCGTAGATCCGGGAGCGCGGCCGACCCGAGCGCCGGTAGCACGTCTCAGCGCCGTTGAGCAGCCTCAAGGCGTGCTTCCGGTGGTACCCCGTCAGGGCCACGAACTCATCCATGATCCGGCGCTTCTCGCCGCGCGTAGCCGTCCGGTATCGCCGCCCAACCTCCGCCACGAGCTCCCGTTTGGTCGCCATGCTGATCCTCCTCGCCATTTTCCGCTCCCACGAACGACAAAGGGGTAGCAGAATATATGAGGCAACGGCCTACCGAGGGTAGCAAAAAACATGAGGCAATGCTGGCGGGAATTATAATTGTCGCTAGTCACAATGCGACCATCCCTCGTCCGCCTCGTCAATGTCACGTGAAGTGCGACCGACCCCATCTGATGCTCTTCTGCTGCACCGGCTGCCTCTTCTAGATGGAAGGCGTCTTCGCCAAGTGATCCTCAAGGAATCGCTCATAGGCTGCGTGATTGCTCTCCTTCCAGTCCTCCCTCGCGAAGGGGATCAGGGAGCGTCCTTCCAGTAAGTACGTGTCTACCTCAGCCATTGCCGCGTGCCAGAAGGAAATGACATCTTCCGTGATGGGCCGCAGTTCACGTTCGCGCACTCTGGGTTCTGAGCTGAGCAATGCGCGCAACGCCTTCCGCCCATCCTCGCTTGCCTTGTACCAGTAGATCTGTTCTGCCACAGGAGAATGCTCCGGGAACTGCTGTTCAATGAGAGCCAGAACCTCTCTTCGTCGGAATCGTGGTTTCCCCTCTTGGATTAGACTGCACAGTACCACTGTGTCCCGGATACACTCGATGGCCGGCCAAAGCCAGACGGTGTGTTCAGCTTTGGGTCCCAATACCTTCTGGCCGGAAAGAAGTGCCAGATCTCGTAGCAGGGCGAGTTTCTCCTCCTCACATGCTCGCTCTATCGTCGCCACGATCCCGTGATCGGGAGCCACGTGGAACGGCAACTCGCGCCACTGGAATTCGTGCAGATCAGACAGGAATCCGTCCGCATCAATAACGGCTGCGCTGTTGTGGTAGACTCCCGCCGCCCTCTTCTCGAAAATGGGGGCAATCACCACCGCGCCCGTACCTTTTGCGACTTTCGACAGCGCATCGGTTGTGGGCCCCGGCACAGGCTCTGCAAGCTCGAACGCCGCCGTATCCTCGCTCTGGCAGAAATACCTCGTGCGGAAAAGCTCCGGCAGGCATATGACGGACGCCCCATCCTTGGCGGCTTCGCGCACCTTCGATACTGCGCGCCTGAGGTTATAGACGGGGTCTTCTGTGGCCGCCATCTGCACTAGGGCTACCGTGAATTTCTTTTGGAATTTTTGCTGTAAATTTTGCTGGGATTTTTTCGGGATTTTTTTTTGGGCCGTCACTGTGGGAATGTTACATAAAGGGGTGAAACGGTGCAAGCGGAGGGTAAAGATAAGTTTGGTTGAAAAGTTGAACAAATTATGTGTATATTCTAATACGATGCTGTTCACGACCTGAATCTTGTTTAAAGTTTCGGTGTTGTATACAATTACCTCAAATATATTTTTTATCTCGATATGTTTTTACTAAAGTATGGAAATTTCAGAATTTACCTTCAAACTAATTCTCATATTCCTTCCTGGTTTAATCGCTTTCTATATTATCGATGCTTTAACGCCCCACAAAGAGGCAAAATTGCACAAAATAGTTCTGTTTTCATTAATTTACGGTTTTGTATGCTATTTTACTTATTACTTAGTAACCAAACTCGTTTTTTTTCTAGACCTACCATTCTTTTTCTTAGAAAGCCTAACTAATTCTTCAACCCCTTTAAATTTCGAAGAGATAACCTGGGTTACAATACTTTCATTTCCTATAGCTTTTATTATCACCGCTTTGCATAAATATAGGGTTCTATACAGAATCGCTTACAAACTGAAAGTTTCTGAGTTCCTTGGAAACTTAGGTGTTTGGGGATATACACTAGACAATTATGGAGGATGGGTTGTTATCAGAGATCTAGAAAACAATCTAACTTATAAAGGATGGCTAGAAGCATATTCTGATATAACAGATGATGATGAAGAATTTCTTCTTATAGAAGTTGAAGTATTTAACTCTTCTAGTGGGGAAAAGCAATATTGTCTGCCAGTTTTATACTTCGCAAGAGATAAAAGAAAACTAAATGTAGAATTTATCCTTGGCAACAGCTATAATACTGACAATGAAGAAATAGAGGAAACCAAATGATTATAAAGCATGAAAAAGATTTAAAGGAAGCACGTTTAATTAAAAAAGGTAGGGTGTCTCCCAAACCATCCACCGCAAGACCTAGTAAACCGCCGCCCAAACTTAACACTTCAAGACCATCCAAGAAAACAGATAGGTAACAACGCAAGCAGAGCAACAAAGGATAAATGGTTCAGCACATTAAATATTATCGATGTTTTATAAAAGCTTTAGTTATCTCTCCGCACCTTTGATTTTCGCGAGCCTTCCTACTCCCTCCGCGTTGTTTGCTCATCGCCTTAACCTTACACCATGAACCAAAAAGCAAAGTAAACTCTTTCTCCATAAAAAGCCATCCATTTCTACTCTCTATAAAACATTGGAACATACATAGGCCATCACTCAGTCCACAGCCCAAAACCTCATCTTATGCCAAATCCCAAATAACAATCAAATTCGCAGTTGACAAACTCCATATCTATGATATAAAATCATATAATATGATGGCAAAGAGGGACGGTATGCTAATAAGCGATATATTTAGGTCGGAGCAGGGCACGGAGCTGAAGTGCCCGCTCATGCTTACCAGGACGCCCGCGGGCTTCCCCTCCCCGGCAGATGACTACGTGGACACGAAGCTCGACCTGAACCAGCTCCTCATAAAGCACCCGGCGGCCACCTTTTTCGTGCGCGTGGAGGGAGACTCCATGGTCGACGCGGGCATACACTCCGGCGACATTCTGATCGTAGACCGCGCGCTCGAAGCCTCGGACAGAGACGTCGTAATAGCGGTGCTCAACGGCGGGCTTACCGTAAAGCGCATCAAAAAGACGGCTGACGGGCTGTTCCTCGCGGCGGAAAACCCGGAGTTCGGCCCGCTCGAAGTCACAAAGGAGATGGACTTCGAGGTCTGGGGCGTCGTCACGCACGCAATCCATCAAGTGGAGTAGGGATGGCAAAGGCGTTCTTCCTTATCGACTGCAACAACTTCTACGTGTCGTGCGAGAGGGTGTTCGACCCGGCGCTCGAAGGCAGGCCCGTGATCGTGATGTCGAACAACGACGGCTGCGTCATCGCGCGCTCGAACGAGGTGAAGGAGATAGGTGTAAGGATGGGCGCCCCGGTGTTCGAGTGCAGGGGCACGATAAAGAAACACCGTATAAGCGTCTTCTCCTCGAACTACACCCTCTACGCCGACATGTCGAGGCGCGTCATGGACACGCTAGAGCGGTTCAGCCCCGAGGTGGAGGTCTACTCCATAGACGAGGCCTTTCTCCTCATCGACGGGAGCGCATACAACGGCCTCACCGAATACGGCAGGCTCATCAAAAACACCGTGAAGCGCTGGACGGGCGTCCCTGTATCGGTGGGCATAGGGAGCACCAAGACCCTGGCCAAGGCGGCGGCGCAGTATGCGAAAAAGCATAACGAACATAACGGCGTGTTCGACATAAGCGGGCACCGGCAGCAAGACGAGTACATGGACGAAATCGAGGTTGGCGACGTGTGGGGAGTGGGGCGCAGGCACGCGAAGATGCTCAATGAAAACGGCATATCCACGGCGCTCCAGCTCCGGGACGCGCCGGACGAGTGGGTGAGGAAGCGCATGAGCGTCGCGGGGCTTCACACCGTGTGGGAGCTGCGGGGCACGCCGTGCGTATCCCTGGAGCAGGCGCCCCCGCCGAAGAAGTGCATCATAAGCTCCCGGTCGTTCGGTGTGCCCGCGGAGACGCTCGCCGACCTCAAAGAGGCCGTAGCCGTACACGCGTCGAGGGCGGCCGAGAAGATGCGCTCCCAGCGCTCTATTGCTTCCTGCATCTCCGTTTTCATTAAAACCAACAAGTTCAGCGACGACCCGCAGTACTCGAACTCCGCGACCTCGAGGCTGTCCGTCCCAAGCTCACACACCCCCGAGCTTATCAGCCATGTCCACAACGGCCTGGAGAGGATATACAGAGCGGGCTACAGGTACAAGAAAGCCGGCGTCATGCTGACCGATATCGTTCCCGAAGGCGAGGTGCAGCTGAACCTGCTTGCCCCCTGCAACAGCTATAACCGCAACAGGGCGCTCATGCGCGCCGTGGACGGCATAAACGCCCGGTGGGGGAGCGCCGCGCTCAGGTACGCCGCCGCGGGGGTGAAGCAGCGCTGGCAGATGCGCCGCTCGAAGCTCTCAAACCGCTACACAACGCAGTGGAGCGAGCTTCCCGTCGCAAGGGCGTCCTTCCCTGCGCTCTAAAGACACGGCTCTCGAAAACTCTAACCCCCCCGGCGGCGGGTCAAGGTCGATCACCATTTCGGCCTCTTTCTTCTCATCGGGAGCTTGAATACTCGGGCTGTCGTCCATATTCACTCCAACTCCGCCGTTACCGCCCTGATGATGCAGATCTCCCCAAGCAGCTTCTTCCCCATTCTAGCCCTCCGCGAAATTAAACCTCACCTTCCAGCCACGACTTCAGAGCGAATATTTACTTTTGTTGAATTCGGACGGACACGAAAAAACTTTCTGACTTTTAAGGTAGTTATCAACCATACTTAATGACAGTTATACCTATAACATTTAGAAAAGACAACTACGCAAACAGTTTCGACTTGATAAACCACACCCCTCCCAATATAAGAGCAAAGCTCACGATAATGCCTCTATATGCTCTGAGAAACGAATACACCGAATACAGCGGGTTGGGCTTCACATCCACCACCCTCTCAATCAAAGGGATCTCTTTCCTTTTTATGCCCTGACCCGGAATGTCAAGGTTGAAAGTAATCGAGATTAAAAGGGACTGAACTCCGGATTTGAGCGGCACAACATCCCACTCCCACCTCCTCTCTCCGTTCTTCCCGGTCGAAGGGGTGGAGCTTTTGGTCTGTTTGACGTCAAAGTTCACTCCAGACAACCGGACATTTATTAATGAGCCTACTATAACCCTTCTCGCTTCTTTTAACCGCAAGCTCTTCAGTCTGCTCGATATCTTCTCGGACAGGGATTTACTCACGCCCACATACACCTTCTCACCGCTTCCGACCTTCATAACCGAAGGCGGGGAGAATTCGGTCTCTCCCGGCCCAACCTCTCTCAGCACGTGCTCGAGTGCCCTGTCAATCTCAGTTGCAGCCTCCGCGCCGTCTGCCGTGATTTTCGTCGGCTCGGGCTCGGTTAACTCACTCTTGACAACAACGGATGGAGAAGTCTCAACCCGTTTCGAGGGTTTGGGCTCCGGGCCTTTTGGCCGTTCAGCTTTTTTTTGCGACGGCGCTTTCTCCGTTTGAGCTATTGCCGCCCTTCTGTTCAGTCGAAGAGCCTCGTCGGTCTTCCCTTTCGCGAACTTATCCGTCTCTCCCAAAGGCGTTATTATAATCTTTTTCGAGTCCACACCCAGGCCGACCAGGTGCCGTTTTACGGCGCTTGCCCTTTTTTCAGCCAGAACGAGGTTATAGTTATCGGTGCCCCTGAGGTCCGTGTACCCTTCAATCTTGATGTAAATATCGGGGTTTGATCTAACAATCCGAGCAACCTCTTTGAGGATGGTTTTGCCGTCTTCCTTGATGTTGAATGTGTCGGAATCGAAAAATACGTTCCTTAAGTGCAAAATCTCAGCAGATGCGGCCTTAGAAGGGCTACCCTCCTGACCGAGCGATGTCACTACCCATACACAGGAGGCGATGGCTGACAGCAAACATATTATCAAAAATTTTGTGTTGGTTACCACAAATACTCTCATCTCAAGCTAATACGGTCCAAAAACTCCAAGACTCTGCAAATTGAAGAGATGACCTGAAGTGTGTTTTGGAGTTAAACGCCGGCAAGTTTGCGCCTGTTTCCACCTCACAAGCCAATTATCTCATTATTGCCTGTAACTTGTCAACTGATAATTGAAACGACCATCTCAACAGTCCTGCAAACACTCAAATACCCGTGTGAAAGGAGAACAAAGCCAATGGCACGGGGATCTCACTCATTCACCGAGCAGCAATTCGGATATCTTTTTATCGATGGCCTCATATGCGCTGTTTGCTTTGGCATCACTTTTACTGCGGTAGTACTCGCCCCCGTCGTGAACGAACCTTATCACTCCGCTTTTGTCTATCAAAAAGCTCACCGAAGTGAAGGAGCGCTTGCCTCCGTTAAGCCAGTACGAGCGGAGAGCATCCCACCCGTTGTCCAGGGCAATGGGGAACTTGAAGCCCAGCAGTCCTACAGCGCTCCGCACCACCTCAGGGTCCCTTGTCCTGGAGGATTTCGGGTGGTGTATACCGACAACAACAAGGCCCTTTTTTTGATACTTTTCGTAAAATTCGTTCAGCGCTGGCGCCGAATGGAGACAGTAAGGACACCCTACAAGCCAGAACCGCACCAGCACCACCTTTCCCATTAAATCCTCAAGCCGGAGCGGGCCTCCCTGAATCCACTGCAACCCTCGCCACGGGGGCGCGGCGGTGCCTAAAAGCTCAGCGCCCTCCGAGGGCTTCCACTCATTTCCGTTAGTAGATTCACCCTCCGCCGCACGCACAAAATCCCCGCCAAGCGACAGCAACGCGGCTATCATTAAAGCGGCAACGCCCAAGCCTTTTAAACCATTCGTCAATCGGTTAAATACCATCAAAAAAATTGCTCCAGATGTAGATTATACCGAAACCTGTCAGGAACGAAATCCCCAAAATGCTGAGAGCCCTCAGCCACATCGGGGGCACCGCTTCCTTGGGCATGTGCCTGGAGGTGACAAGCCAGTAGTTGATGCCCGCAAGCACAGGTGCAGTTAAGAACGACAACGTCGTGGCAAGGTCAATCATGAACGTCATGCTCCTCTTGAGGAGGGTAATCAGCAAAACCCCTCCGACTATAACTACAACCAGCCACACCCAGTAAAGCCTCTTGTTATCTGCCCATTTGTCGGCTGCGGGTACGATAAGCTCTGTGGAGCGCTTGAGTACCCTGGAATAAGCGTCGGTGCAGGTGAGAGTGGTGCTGAACATGGTGGCAATTGCCATGATCACTATCACGGGGTAGCTCCATGCCCCCAGCGTTTGAGTGTAGAGGCTTATGAACTGAGCGGCAAATACCGTGCCTTTCCTCGAAAACTGCTCCCCCGTCCCGTACATCACCATGGCGCCCAGGGTAACAAAGCATATTGCGAGAAAGGCTGTAATAAAGTAAGCCAGGTTGAAATCGAAAAGGGCCTCGCGCAGTTTGGGTGTGTGCCCCGTCTGCTTCTTGCGCTCCAGAGTCCAGATTGAGGTCCAGACCGAAAGCTCCACAGGGCTGGGCATCCAGCCCATAAGGGCGATAATGAACGCGATGCCGGCCTTCGTCATGATCGCAGGCGGGATGAAATCGGGCCTCGCGGAGCTCCCATGCCCCACCGCGGCCACAACGGCCACAACCGTTGATATTGAGAGAGCCACGATGATAAACTTCGTCAGTCCGTCGAGAACCGAGTACTGCCCCAGCACCAGGATAACCGCGCATATAACGAGCAATATAGCGCTCCACGTTACGGGTGAGAGCTCGACCACCGGCTTGAATACCCCCGCAACCAGACTGGCCGTGACGATTGTCACCGCCGCAATAATCGTGAACATAGTCGTTATGGTGATGACTATGTAAATGCCGAATGCAACCTTCCCGAGCCTCTTATATCCGGCCAGCAGGCTCTCGCCCGTAGCGGCGGCGTAGCGCGGGCCAAACTCGAAGAATGGGTATTTGAGCAGGTTGGCGAGAATTACCGCCCACACGAGGGCGAACTCATATCCCGCTCCCGCCCTGGTGGATTGAACCAGGTGAGACACCCCTATTGCGGCCCCCGCCCACAGCAGGCTCGGCCCTAGACTCTTCATAATCCCCTGTGTGCGCGACTCCGATAAATCCATCTGTTGTCTCTCTTGACTGGTTTCCCCACACCGTGGAACCCCGCCCCCTCCCCCTTATTTCGCCCCCGCACGAATGAGATTCCCTTAACCCGAGCAACTGTTCGCTCAATCAACTCCCCGGGCTCCATCCTCAAACCAATGAGTGAGTTTTCCCGCTTCGTAAAAGCGCTACCTATTCTAACAGAAATCCGTTTTACGGGAAATATAATGGTTTCGCAGCAACTCTGCATGACTCAGCAGCCGACTATTAGGGCTGCGAACTTTAGGGCGAATTTCAGGTATGCTTATCCACTTCCAAGGAGTGAGACTTGTCTGGCAAGATCGGCTAAGGTTATACTCGTTGCATCAATGGCCATAGTGCAAAAGTTTATATCTGCGCCCGTTGCGGGGGTAGGCTCCGGTGGCGGTGGGGGTGGCGGTATCTCCTCGTTCAGGGTTACGTCTGGTGGCGGAGAAGGAACGGGCTCATCTGGTGGCGGAGTTGGTGTTGGCGTCGGCGTTGGTGAAATAATATCCTCAGCCGTAACCGTAGTCGCAGGCCCAAGGCCGACCACCTGAAAATCAGCCGGCTTTTCAAATCTACTGCAATAAAGCCCGAGATTGGATACCGAACGTACTACACTTTCCCGTTGGAGAACAGATGAAGGGACCAAGACTCTTTTACGGCTGGTACATAGTGGCCGCCTCCCTGATAATCATCACACTGGACGGATTGCTTCTGTACACCTTTGGGGTGTATATGCCTTTCCTGAACCAAGAGTTCGGCCTGTCGCGCTCCGAGGTATCCTCGATATTCGCATTCAGGTCTCTAATTCTCGCCTTCTCCCTGGTGCTTGCAGGCTGGCTGGTGGACAGGCACGACCCGAGAGCGGTAATTTTTGGCGGCGGACTGATAGCGGCCCTGGGTCTGCTGCTCTCGGGATTCGCTACAGAAAAGTGGCACATCTGGATGTCGTACGGCTTACTCATAGGCCTCGGGGACGGGGTGCTGTACGTAACCTGCGTAGCAGTTGTGAGCAGGTGGTTCGTGAAAAAGCGCGCCCTTGTCATCGCCATAATAACGACCGGCATGCCCATAAGCGGGTTTCTCTACCCGCCCCTTGCCGAATGGCTGATAACGTCATTCGGTGTAAGGGTGGCGTTCTTTGCGCTGGCCGCACTGCTGAGCACACTGCTCCTGTCATCATTTGTTTTCAGGGCATATCCGCGGGACATGAACCTCGAGCCCTACGGGGATGAAGAAAAGCCAAAACAGGGAGCCGGGCCTGAAAACAATACCGGAACGCAGGACGACTGGACTGCAAGAGAGGTCTTCAAAACCCCCATATTCTGGCTTATGTACACCACCTACGCATTCGGATTCATGACGTTTCTCATAGTGGTGCTCCACGTGTTCAGCTATGTAATCGATTCCGGCCTGAGTACCGAGCTGGCGGCTTACACGCTTGCCTGCATAGGCATCGGGAGCATAGTGGGAAGGATTCTCATCTCCGGGTATCTCACCGATGTGCTGAGAAACGAGAGGGTGCTGTTCCTGTGTTACTTCTTTCAGGGCAGCTCAATTTTCATCGCACTTTTCGTTAAGGAGGCGTGGTCGTTTTACATCTTCGGCCTGCTATACGGCTTTTTCTACAGCGGCTGGGTGCCGATATTCCCCAACATGCTGGGGAACTTCTTCGGCCTTAAGGCGCTCGGCACCATATACGGCTTTCTCGGCACGTCCTTCAGCCTCGCCGCCATGGCCGGGCCGATGATTGCCGCCTACATTTTCTCCAACACAGGCTCCTACTACTACGCGTTCTATCTGACAATCGCTTTCTGCTACATAGCCGCCTTCTCAACATTCCTGATAAAGATGCCGAGGAAGCGACAAAAAACACCGGCCCTGCTGTAAATAACTGTGAGCTCTTGTAAAATATCTTTACAATGAGTTCCTCAACCCTCCTGGAAATTCGCCGATTCGGTGAGAAAGTCACCGATTCGCTGAGCAACGAAACCGTTAATTCCGCCTCCGGCCTTGAGACAAAGAGCGATTTCACCACCCTTTACCGCCCACACCGGGAGCTGCTTGAGCCCGATACCTACGCGTCACTCAGGGATTTAGCCCCCGCAGAGGAAGAGGAGAGAACATCGAAATCCCTGCTCCTGAGCTTCCTTGCGAAGTCCATACTCGGCTCCGAGACCTCTACCCTTGAGGATGCGCGCACCGGGCTCGAAACCTCCGGCACAATTAAATACGGCAAACGGAAGACTACACCGAGGGAGTACCGGGTCTTGCTTAAACAGGTTGCAGGCAGGGCCAAAAGGCTTGAACTGATACAAAACGCCGAAGGCGCCTTGAGGGGTATTAACGAAAACGCCGTTAAGATGCTGGACAGACTACACTCGATTTCATCAGCGCTTGGATATGACAGTTACCTCTCGCTATTCAATGAAGTGGATGGGCTAGAGATTGACTCGCTCAAAACCCAGGCGGAGGCCTTCCTCAAGGAGACCGAGTACGTATACAGAGACCTTCTCGTTTGGTTCCTTGACAAGAAGCTGGGGATAAATATCAAGGACGCAAAATGGCACGACCTGTCCTACATGATCAATTCCCATGAGCTGAGCGGGTACTTTAAAACCGGAGAGCTGAGCGCTGTAGTGAAAAAGCTCCTTAGGGATTTGGGGGTCTTGGAAATCGAGCGGATAAAATTCGACCTCGAGCCTCACCCGGCAAAGGCCCGGCTCACCCCTGCGCTGCCCCTTCCCGCAACAGGCGCTGCCGTGTTTGCTTTGCACCCTGTGGGAAGCGTAGAGGACTACGAGCTTTTCCTGCACGAGACCGGGGCCGCCCTTTTCCTGGTTTTTGCAGACCCTGAGGATTTTTTCGAGTTCAGGTGGCTGAGGGAGCCCACAGCATCGGAGTGCTTCGGCTACCTCTTCGAGCGGTTCCTCCTTGAGCCAAAGTGGCTGAAACGCTGCCTCAAGCTGGACGCAGACAGGGACCTCCTCACACTCCTCTATTTCAGGGCGCTCGCGAAGGTGAGAAACACCGCCGGGCGGTTGCTTTACTCCCTCGCCCTCCATGAGGACGGTGACTTCACCACAAAGACCGAGCTGTTCATTCAAATCCTGGACTCGGCCACCATGTGCGAGCACGACACGCTGCACTACCTGCTGGACGAGGAGCCGTTTCTCCATACCGCAAGCATTTTGAGGGGGGCTGCACTTGCGCTGCCCACATTTGCGCTGCTTACCGAGCGGTTCGACGAGGAGTGGTGGCGTGTTCCCCAAGCGGGGCAGTACCTGACCAATATATGGGAAGCCGGGGGGAGGACTACATCAGAGACACTCGCAAGGGAAGCGGGGGTCGAAAAACCCGATTTATCCACCCTGGTCGAGATGTTTCAGAAGGCGCTGGGGTGATAAAGCCGAATGAACTATATACAACAACACACATTAGCCTCCGCCCTGTATGCTTGACCGAAATATACCGCAAAGAATACTACGGATTCAGCACCACTTTGCCGAACTGAGCGCGGTCTTCGAGGAGCTTCTGCGCCGCCTGGGCTTCTGAGAGCGGCATTGCGCGGTCGATCACGGGCTTGAGCTCCCCTTTTACGGCAAGGCCCGCCACCGTCGCCAGGGTGCTTAGCTCCGCGTTGAACACCGTCACCCCCAGCACGGAGATGTCTCTCATGATAATCGGCCCTATGTTCGCCGAAGCTGCTCCTCCCCCGACGACGCCAACCAGGAGGAGCCTCCCCTTGGGGGCGAGGGAGCTTATGTTCCCCTCCCACGCCGAGCCGCCTATCTGGTCGAAAATCAGATCGACCCCCCTTTTATCGGTGATGCGCTTTACCTCGTCCGCAAACTCACAGGTCGAGTAGTTGATCGTCTCATCCGCTCCGAGCTTACGCGCCTTGGCAAGCTTCTCGTCCGAGCCTGCGGTGGCGATAACGTACGCGCCGGCTAGCTTTGCAACCTGAACCGCTGCGCTGCCGGTGCCGCTTCCGGCTGCGTGCACGAGCACCGTTTCCGAGGGCTTGAGCCCTCCCCTGTCAAACAGCCCGTACCACGCCGTCACGTAGCAGACGGGAAGCGTCGATGCTTCATCATAGGAAAGGCCCTCCGGAATCTCGACCAAGTTTTCGGCAGGCACCTTCACAAGCTCGGCAAAGCCCCCCCAGTAGTTCACCCCGATAACCTTGTTGAGCGCCAGGTCGGCGCCCCCGGTTTTATGGGATATGGTCTTCACCGTGGGAGAAACCACCACCCTAGTGCCCTGTTTGACGCCCTTAACGTTCCTGCCGACCTTCTCGATGTCCCCGGCAATATCGACCCCGCCCACGTGGGGCAGGTTTACGGGCCTCGGGGACTTGCCCGACCTCAACCTCAAATCGAGCCTGTTCAGGGAGGACGCCTTGACTCTTACAAGCACCTCGTCGGGGCTTATTTCCGGCTCCGGCACATCCTCGTATTTTAGTACCTCCACACTTCCTACTTCGTTATATATTGCCGCTTTCATTCTTCTGACATCCTCCTTATGATATCCCCTGGGCGATTTCGTATGTTTTATTGACGAGTCAGGCGACCACTCCCTCAAACACCATCACTGCTAAGATAAGTTCATCCCCCGCTGCAAATGATACTACCACCAAAACGCGCCGTGTTCTACCGACACTCATTTCAAAAAAATTGCAGTCCGGCATAGACCCGCTGTAATGAAAAACCCAGCGCCGTGTCCGTTAAAGACCCGAATTCTACCCCCATGCGCCGGTTACATTAAAGGGCTGGACGGACAGCGTCCGGTTTGTATGACGAACCATATTGTGATAGCTTGTTTTATCCGGGTGTGCGAAGGCAGGAAAGGAATGAACGGCTCTATGACAGCGCACCTATTCGCTCTAAAACAATAAGACCTTCACCCCGGTCAGGTAAGCTCTTTACGAGTAGCTCCAATGTTCGGTATAGGCACAAGCGAAGTATTGATCATACTGCTTATCGCGCTGCTGGTACTCGGCCCCAAAGAAATCCCCAAGGTAGCCAGGACGCTGGGAAGAACCATAAGAAATATACAGCGCGCCACAGACGAGATAAAACACACGATTACCGCCGAAATCGACTACGACGAAAAAGACAAGGGCACTCAAGAACGCACCTCCCCACCTATAGAAGAACAAGAGAGCACTCCAGACGACAAGCCCAAAACGGGGACCCCGGCTTGAGGGGCGTGCTCCCTAAAAACCCCTTACCATCTGCCCTTACACAGGAATTTCCACTCCTTGCCTATGCTATATAGCTCAGATACTATTTTTGTAGGAGGGTGAAGGGATATCTTGACAACACAGCTATGGCGAAACTCACGATCGACGGCAGGGAAATAGAAGTAGAAGACGGCCTCAACATCATTCAGGCCGCGGCTCGCCTAGACATTGAGATCCCCCATTTCTGCTATCACCCCGCCCTGAGCATCGTCGCCCAATGCAGGCAGTGCCTGGTGGAGGTCGAGGGCGTGCCCAAGGTGATGCCCGCGTGCAGCACCTTCGTCAGGGACGGGCTGAACATAAAAACCGACTCAGAGAAGGCCGTTAAGGCTCAAAGGGCCACTGTAGAGTTCACGCTCATCAACCACCCCCTCGACTGCCCTATATGCGATAAGGGGGGGGAATGTCCCCTCCAGCTCACGACGTTCAAGCACGGGCCGGGCTACAGCCGCTTCGAAGAGCCCGAAGAGAAAAGGGTAAGGAAGAAATACCCGCTCGGCGAGAGAATAATGTACGACCCCAACCGGTGTATAATGTGCACAAGGTGCGTGCGGTTCACAGACGAGGTCACCGGCACGGGCGAGCTGGGGTATCAGGGCCGCGGGTTCAAAAAGAAAATCGTTGTATTCCCTGGCTCCCCGCTTGATAACGAGCTGGCGGGCAACGTTATCGACCTGTGCCCGGTGGGCGCCCTCCTGAGCAGAGACTCGCTCCATGAAGAGAGGGTGTGGTACTGGAAGTTTACCGACACGGTGTGCTCGCTTTGCAGCAACGGCTGCAACATCACGGTGGGCGTGGACCCCAGAAGAGGCCGCATCTCTAGGGTTCGCCCCAGGGTCAACCCGGAAGTAAACGGTTTCTGGATATGCGACACCGGGAGGTACGGCTTCAAGGACGCTCCGGGGCAGAGGCGATTGATGGAACCCCTTCTCAGGGTCGGAGAGGGGTTTGAGCCCAGGACGTGGCAAGAAGTGCTAGAGGCCACACACACCCGGCTCGAAGCGCTGAGGAGGGAAGACCCGGGCAGCGTAGCCATAGTGGGCTCGGCCTTGATGACAAACGAGGAGCTTTACTTGCTGCAAAAGATCTCAATAGCGTCAGGAATACCAAACCTGGTCGTAAGAACAGGCACTCTCGATGCAGAGAAGAAGTTTGGCATAATAAGCACAGACCCCTTTCCCAACAGCGCCGGGGCCAGGGACTTGGGGCTTAACGACGACATAGACGCCCTGGCGTCCGTTATAGAGGACGTGCTTGAGGGGAAACTGAGCGGGCTTTACGTCGCAGGGGTGGATCTATTCGATCTCGTACCGGAGGAAGCGAAGGCAAAATTAAGGGAGTCCCTGGTTAAGCTGCGGTTCCTTGCTGTGCAGGATTTTCGCGTCACCGAAACCACAAAGCTCGCAGCAGCGGTGCTCCCCGGAGCAAGCCCCTATGAGAAGGAAGGGACGTTTACGAACGATGAGGGGAGAGTCCAGAAGCTAAACATAGCGATCCCCCCTCCGGGAGACTCCAAGCCGGACTGGGAAATCCTCACGCTTTTGGGAACGAGGTTCCGCGACGGGGGCTTCAAACACTCGAGCCCGTCGGAAATCGCCGAAGAGATCGCAAAGCAAATCCCATCCTATTCGAACATAAGCTACGAGAAGATCGGTTCACTCGGAATGATGAGAGAGGACGAACATACAGCATCCTAAAACACGCAGACATCATGGGCACAGTGGAAATAGTAATAATAGTGGTAAAAATTCTGTTCGTCCTTTTTGTAGTCCTTACTGCCGTGGCCTACATGACCTACGCCGAGAGGAGAATAAGCTCGTTCATCCAGGACAGGCACGGGCCCAACCGGGTGGGCTGGTTCGGGCTGTTGCAGCCCATTGCCGACGGCGTAAAGTTCATATTCAAAGAGGACATTATCCCCGCGAACTCAAACAGAGTGTTCTACCTGCTGGCCCCGGCGATTTCCCTGGTAACGGCGCTTATCGCCATAGCCGTGATACCCATCGGGTACGGGTTCAACACCACCATATTCGGCCTGCTTGACGAGCCCACCTATGTGAGCCTTCAGATAGCCGACATCAACGTCGGGCTCCTGTACGTGCTTTCAATCACCTCCCTGGGGGTCTACGGCATAGTGCTTGCGGGCTGGTCGTCAAACAGCAAATACTCCATGCTCGGCTCGCTGCGCTCCGCAGCTCAGTTGATAAGCTACGAGCTCCCCCTGGGGCTTTCGATTATCGGGGTAATCGCGGTTGCGGGCTCTCTCAGATTAAATGAGATCATCGACGCTCAGCAAAACCATTGGTACGTGACCCATCAGTTCCTCGGTTTCGTGGTGTTCACCGTCGCCTCATTCGCCGAGACGAACCGCCTGCCGTTCGATATGCCGGAGGCGGAGACGGAGCTTGTGGCCGGGTACCACACCGAGTACAGCAGCATGAAGTTCGCAATGTTCTTCATGGCCGAGTACGCCAATATGATAATCGCCTCGTGCCTTATAGTCGCCCTGTTCCTAGGCGGGTGGCACCTGCCCTGGAACGTCTTATCCAAGGTAGACCTCGATACATTCTGGTTTCTCCCCCCGCTTATTTTTACAGGGAAGGTGGCGTTCCTGCTGTTCTGCTTCATCTGGGTAAGGTTCACCCTCCCTCGGTTCCGCTACGACCAGGTCATGGGGCTCGGATGGAAGGTGCTGTTCCCGCTGGCTATGGTGAACCTGCTCATAACAAGCGTCTGGCTCCTCATTAAGGGCGGCTGAGGCGCACAATGGATTCCCTTAGGGTATTACTTTAGGCATTCCCTTCGGGCATCAATAAGCAGAACAACAACCGTTTAGGGAAGAAACGACTCACGATGCTCGGGTTCGGGATTTTTGTTACTGCAACTGCCTATGTGATCATCCTATTCAGGATTCGCCTTGAAGTGAGAAAGGGAAAGATATCAAAAAACGGAGGTACGGCTCTTGCCGCAGCGTTCTTTGTCTCCCTAACTTCCATTGCCGCAAGCTCGATGCTGACGACATCGGCAGACCTTCCGATAAGGCTTGGAGTGCTTGCAGTGTGCATTGTTATAGTGGGGGTTACGTATAAATTTGCGAGAACACCTCCCCCAACCGACCCCCAATCTTAAGTGGGCGATGGAGGGCAATGAACGGGGGCTCGTTGAATGAAAAGACGGGCGAAACGCTTAAAAGCAACTCGATGGCTCTCAGGCAGGTCAAAAGACCAAATATGACGGAAGGGGTAAAAACTAACGCTTAAAAGAGGGACGTATTTTTTGCTCCGCCTCCATCATATGAGCACCCTCATGAAACCACCCAAATAGCTGTACTCACAGTCAACGGCCCCGCCGGCTCAAACCACCGCTACACGTCCAGGTTCCTGACGTTAAGTGCGTTCTCTTCGATGAACAGCTTGCGGGGCTCCACCTGGTCGCCCATCAGGATAGTGAATATCTCGTCAGACCGTATGGCGTCTTCGATGCGCACCTGGCGCAGCACGCGCGTTTCCGGGTTCATGGTCGTTTCCCAAAGCTGCTCGGGGTTCATCTCTCCAAGACCCTTGTAGCGCTGTATGGTAGTGCCCTTCTTGCCCCTATCGAGGATGTGCTCGACGAACTCCGTCATGCTCCCAAGCTCCTGCGCGTCACCGTTGTCATAGAGCGAGTAAGGCGGGTCTCCAATCATCTTTACGGAGTCAAAGAGGTTTTTAACGCTCACGAAGTCCGGGGAATTGAGGAAATCGAAGTCAATAACGGTGCTCGAGGTCCTGCCGCTGTCCTTAAAGGAATAGAGTATTCGCGAGCTGTTGTGCTCCTCGTCTTCTTCAAGCTCCCAATCCAGATTCGTCACCTCCGGATATCGGCTCTCGATCCATTCCCTGATACCGGACAGATGGGCGTCCAACTCCTCTTCATGTCCGAATCTTAAGAAGGTCTTCCTGAACCCCGCCCTGTGGGCATAGGCGTCCACAATCCTTGCGTCATGCCCAAAGCGGTCTAACTGCTTGAGCATTTTGTCATACGAAATGGATTTATTGATGATATCCACCAGCCTGACTCCCTTTATGACCCTCTCTTCCCCTTCGGAGTTGACTTTGAGGTGAACCCCTTCAGTGCCATTGTTAAGCAGGTATTCCTCGAAGCTACGGTCATCTTTGAGGTATAGCTCCTTTTTGCCGCGCTTTATCTTGTAAAGCGGCGGCTGGGCCACATACAGAAACCCCTTTTCGATTATAGCGGGCACCTGCCTGTAGAAAAACGTCAGCAGAAGTGTTCTGATGTGCGAGCCGTCCACATCGGCGTCCGTCATGAGAATTATCTTGTGGTAACGGATCTTCATGATGTCGAAGTCATCGCTGCCGATGCCCGTGCCCAGGGCCATTATCATTATCCTGATCTCTTCATTGTTGAGCATCTTGTCGAAGCGGGCCTTCTCCACGTTAAGAATTTTCCCCCTCAGGGGAAGCACCGCCTGGTTGTACCTCGACCTTGCCTGCTTGGCAGAGCCTCCGGCCGATTCGCCCTCGACGATGAAGATCTCGCAGAGCTCCGGGTCGCGCTCCTGACAGTCGGAAAGCTTTCCGGGAAGCGAGCCGGATTCGAGTGCGCTCTTTCTCCTTGTCAGCTCCCTGGCTTTTCTCGCCGCTTCCCTGGCCCTTGCGGCTTCGATGGTCTTCTCGATTATCTTTCTCGCCACAGATGGGTTCTCTTCAAAAAACGTCCCCAGCTTGTCGTTGAGCAGCGTTTCGACTATGCCCTTTACCTCTGTGTTGCCGAGCTTAGTTTTGGTCTGCCCCTCAAACTTGGGCTCGTGAAGCTTAACGCTCACAACGGCGGTAAGACCCTCACGGGCGTCGTCTCCGGAAATGGTCATCTTAGCGTTCTTAAATAGACCGCGGTCTTCGGCGAACTTGTTTATTGTTCTGGTAAGCGCTCCCTTGAACCCGGTCAGGTGGGTGCCGCCTTCGAGGTTGTTTATGTTATTGGCGTAGCAGAAGATCGACTCGGTATAACCGTCGTGATACTGGAGGGCGACATCCACAATGATATCGTCTTTTTTTGCGCTGATTGTTATTGGGGTCGGATGGAGCACCCTCTTGTTCCTACAAAGCTCCTCGACAAAGGCTCCTATTCCCCCCTCATAATAGAACTCCTGCTCCCTGCCGTATCTCTCGTCGACGAGCTTGAGGCGAAGTCCGCTGTTCAAAAAGGCAAGCTCCCTTATTCTATGAGCAAGGGTGTCGTAGTTGAAATCGGCAACTTCGAAGATCGTGGGATCGGGCTTGAACGTTATCTTGGTGCCGGTCCTCTTTGTGCTGCCCGAGGCTTTAAGCTCGCTTGACGGCTCACCCCTCTCATATTTCTGATACCACACCTTGCCGTCTATCCTGATCTCGAGGTTTAGGAACTCTGAAAGCGCATTAACGACCGTCACGCCCACGCCGTGGAGACCGCCCGAAACCCTGTACACCTTGCCCTCAAACTTCCCTCCTGCATGCAGCGTTGTCATCGCCACCTCGGCTGCGGGCTTCCCGAACTCCTCTTTAATACCAACGGGTATACCCCTGCCGTTGTCCTCAACAGTCACGCTCCCGTCCAGGTGGACGGTCACCTGTACGTCGTCGCAATACCCGGCGAGGGCCTCGTCGACGCTATTGTCCAGCACCTCAAACACCAGGTGATGAAAACCTCTGGAATTGGTATCGCCGATGTACATATCGGGCCTTTTCCTTACGGCTTCAAGCCCTGGGAGCACCTTAATGGACTCGGCCGTGTAGGACTGTATATCTTGATTATCGGGCGCTTTCACAACACCTTTGTTGGCTTCCAAAACTACTGACCTCCGGTGAATTCGGGAATAAAGAACAGGATGATAGATTCTACCATAACACCCCTAAATCGTAAAGATTTTCTGCAGGGTTTTCTCAGCCCTTTTTTCGTTAAAAATAACGAGCTCCGAGGGTTCGCACAGGCCACTGTCATAACGCCCGGAGCCGCCTCGGCGCACCCCCTCCACCCCATAAAGCCTCCCGGCGCCAAACCCAGTGGGGGTGAAAAAACTCAGCAATACCGGTAAGAAACAAGGGATGTAAATGGAATCAATCGATTAAATCCACAGGGAAAATTATCACTCCGGCCTTTTGTCTCATATGTCTTGAACCTATACACGAGTTGACTGAATTCCAAAAATGTGTTAATGTAATTATATTCGTTTTCAGAAGAAAGAAGGAACCGGGTCAATGTTAAACAATGTTTAAAGTTGGCAGAATGGCCGTCCATCCGGCCCATGGTGTAGTGCAAATCAATAGCGTAGAGAACAAAGAGATTTGCGGCACTAAGAAAATTTTTTACATTTTAAAGGTCATCGACAGCGATGTCACCGTCATGGTGCCTATTGAAAACGCCTCTATGGTGGGCCTGAGACCCATTATAGAGAGTGTGGAAGTGCCTAAGGTCTACACCATATTAAAGAGAAAAGAAAATGACAGTACCCATGCCAATGGTAATTTGAGCTGGAACAAGCGTTACCGTGAGTATGCAGACAAACTGAAGAGCGGGAACATATTCGAAGTGGCCAAAGTGTTGAAGGAAATTCACATGCTAAAGGATACGAAAGAGCTTTCCTTTGGAGAGAAGAGGGTTCTCGACTCCGCACGAACACTCCTGGTTAAAGAGATTTCCATAGCCAAGAATTCAAAAGAAGATAAGGTAGCCTTAGAGATTGAAAGGCTGCTCGACAAGTAGCCCGTTTTTGCCGGTGCCCCCCCCCCAACGATACAAAATACCAAGATACAATACACTAAATTCCCCTCATGCAGCTTGACGAGTTAATAGATTTCAACGCCGCAGCAAAACTCAAAGGGTTTTCATTCACTCTAAATGCGCCCGTGAAGGGCTACAGAACTGGTGTGCACAAAAGCTTTCTTAAAGGGGCCAGTCCCGATTTTTTCGAGTACCAGGAATACACCCCGGGCGACGAGCTCAAGCACCTAGACTGGAGGGTTTACGGCAGGCTGGACAAGCTGTACATAAAAAAATTTGAAGACGAAGTGAACCTTACCTGGTGCGTACTGATTGACAGAAGCGGCTCAATGGGTTACGCCTCTGGCTCGGTATCAAAGCTCAGGTTTGCCATCAGGTTATCTGCCACCCTGGCGTACCTTCTAACAAAGCAGGGAGATGCCGTGGCTCTGGGTGATTTCTCTCAAAAGGAGGTAAAGATAGCCGCTCCCAAAACCTCCACATCCAACCTCATCACCGCTCTCGAAAACCTGAGAACAGTCAGGGCCGAGGGAAAGACCGGGTTTAAGCAGCCGATCTTAAGAACGCTGGAGAGCATAAAGAGGGATTCGGCTTATGTAATAGTCTCGGATTTTTTTACTGAGCTGGAATCGTTGGAAGAAACCGTAAAAATACTTCGCTCCTCAAGAAAAGAGGTGTTCGCATTTCACGTGCTCGACCCATATGAGATTTCGTTCCCCTTCGAAGACACGATAGAGTTTGAGGACTTAGAAGACGGCGTGAAAATCACCGTTGACGCCGCCTCAATCAGGAGCATCTACAAGAAGAATGTCGAGGAGTTCATAGAGCGCCTGAAATTGATTTTCCAGGAAAACGGGGTCAAATACGTCTTATGTTTAACGAACCAACCGATTGAAGAGCTCCTAATACAAATCGCTTCCAGATAAGGGGGAAAATGAACCTCTCTCTAATAAACCCTTTCTTTTTAGTCGGTCTGCTCTCTATAGCTCTTCCAGTTATAGCACATTTAATCTCCAGAAAGGGGGGGTTGAAGAGGCGGTTTTCCGCCGTGCAGTTCCTGGTTTCCTCGGAGGTACAGGCAACCAGAAGGTCCAAACTCAAAGACATCGTTCTTCTAGCCCTCCGCGCACTGACGGTGGCGCTGCTCGTGATGGTGTTTACGAAACCGGCCCTTTACACATTTTCAGCAGTAGGCGCAGCTTCCCCCCGCTCGGCCGCTATAGTGTTGGACAATTCCTACAGCATGGGCTACGGGGACAACTTCGAACGGGCAAAGCGGCTGGCTACAGAATACGTAAAGTCCCTCCCGGACGGAAGCTTCGCAATCGCAGTGCCCCTCGTACCGAGCGGCGAGCAGAGGCCGGGAGCGTTCGCAGATAAATCCGCCGTTACCGGTGACTTACAAGACATAGGGCTCTCATACTCTTTCACGGACAACGCAATGAGAATAGAACACATATACAACTTTCTTAAAACCGCCCCAAACGAGGAAAAGGAGGTAGTGCTGTTCACAGACATGCAGAAAAACGGGTGGAAGAGCGCTAAATTCTCTCGAAGCTGGTTCCGCGCAATCGACGTGGCTCCCGAGTCAGGACCCCACAATTTGGCCGTCACCGCCACCCGCATAACTGAGACGGAGGAAAATACCACTGTCCTCACGAAGGTGTTCAACTACTCCTCCGAGCCGGTAGGCAAACTCCTTATCACTCTTAGCCTGCCGGACAAACTCATCAGAACGCACATAGACGTCCCGCCCGGCATCGAGGCGCAAAGCAAGTTCAATTTGCCCCCCGGCGCGCTCCAGCAGGAAGGGGCACCTGCTAAGGTCGAGATAACCAATGACGAGCTCAGAATAGACGACACCCGCCACTTTGTAATCTCCGCTACAAAAGAGCCTGAGATTCTCATCGTGGACGGAGACATCAGGGAGGACACGAGGCTCAGCGAGTCCTTCTATCTCAGCAGCGCGCTCGAGACTATAACAGCAGTCGCTCCGGGCAATATAACGACCGTAGACAACGAAAAGTTCCCGGACGTAAACCTGGATAGATATGACGCTATATTCCTGGCGAACCTGGGCTCACTCGGCCCTGAGGAGGCGGGGGAACTCTTCGAGTTTATAGGCTCGGGAGGAACCTTGTCGGTTTTTCTCGGAGACAGGGTGAGGAGCACTTATTACAACACCGTTATGAAAGACATCCTGCCCGCCGAGCTCGGCCTTCCCGAAGAGGGCGCTTTCACCCTCGCGCCCGGCGAGCCTGACGAGCTCTCAAGCTACCTCGGAAGCTCCGTCACTAATGTTGATGTAAAAAAACTGTTTTCCCTCCGCCCCGCTGAAAACGCCAAGGTGCTGCTCATAGCCTCGAACTCATTCCCCTTCCTCGTTCACAAAAAGATCGGCAGAGGGACGGTGTTTCTCTTCGGCTCCACGGCCGATATAGCGTGGAATGACTTCCCGCTCAGCACGTATTTTCTTCCCACAATCAAGAAAATTATAAACACCTCAATCGTCAATAAACATCAAGGAAGGGATTTTACCGTGGGGGAAAGCGTCGAGGTCGAATTCCGGGGTGATGCCGATACCGCTACGGTAGAAGACCCAAACGGCGAGGAATTTAAAGTTGACATAGAGCGCCCGCAGTTCAGCCGCACCTTCACTCCAGGCATCTACACAGTCTCAACGAAGGGAGGCCGGGAGTACAAGTTTGCCGTAAACATCGACACAGCCGAATCGAACCTGGAAAAAATATCCCTCGACGCTCAGGGCGCTCAGAGCAGAGATGAGAAACTTGGATTGGTAAAGGTGCTCCGCGAAATATGGCCCTATTTTCTATGGGCCGTATTATTTATGTTAGTCACAGAATCGATCATGGCCGCGTACCTGAGCTACCGGACATCGTTCAGATAAAAGGACGCCGCGGCCGGGTCCCCCCCCTACCGGGTATTTGAAACTCAATGTTGCCGTTTCCGCACAACCGAGCGGGCCGCGCTTTCAAGATGCGCTGAAATACGTGAGTGAAACAGGAGCAAGACGCAAGCGCCTCAATCGATCAAGTTTTCACCGTCAATTTCAGTGGGAGGCTCGACGCCGAGGTACTTGAGCACGGTGGGGAACAGGTCGGCGGTCCTCACAAACTCCCTGTTTATCTTGGCGTTAATTGCAAACGGCACAAGCATGTGCTCTCTGTAAAGAGCCCCGTGCGTGGAGCGGTGCTCAGGGTTTTCGTACCTGGCTCTCAAATCAAAACCCTTCGCGGCGCTCACGACCAGGTCTCCCGTGCGGGGTGAGTCGAACAGCTGGATAACCTGCAAGATTCCGTCCGGGTAACCCGTACGGGCGGTATTGGCAACAGCCTCATACGGGCTCATAGCGCCGGATAGGTCGTGATATCCGAACGGGTCGCCCTCCAGGGGCTCGTACACTATGCTCCTCTGCTCGTCTATCCATGCCCGCGCCTCACCCCTCTCGCTCTTAATCCGCACCACGCCTGCTTCATCCCTACCCGCAACTATATCCACCGCCTTCTCTTCGAGAAGGTCGTCCACGAGCCCCGAGAGCTCGCCGAATGTGGTAGGCCTGCCCCACCCATCCGGGCTCTTAACGTAAAGGTGAGTCATAGAGTTCCCCGAGACCATGTTGGCGGCCTCAGCGTCCCTGAAGTGCTTAAATACCATCGGATAATACAGCGTCTTGTAACCCTGCCTTACCATGAACTCGACAGAGTCAAAATGGGTGTGCGCCGGAGTAAGGCCGTGGTCGCTCGTCACTATAAGAAGCGTTTCGGTTGCCCTGCCGGTTTCCTCAAGCGACTTGACGAGCTGCCCAACAGTATCATCAAGCCTCCTGTAGCCGTCTATCACCTCTTGGTGAAACGGGTGGTTAACGTGCGAGAAGTGATCAATCGACATAAAAACACAATAGGTAAACTGGGTTGTCCCGTTCAGCGATTCGAGCAGCGTATGCCTTACGGCCACATCGATTTTGTCCCAAGAGTCGTCGTAATGGGCTTTTACCTTGCGCCACATGCTACAGAACCTCGTCCTATTGCCCTTAGAGGAAAGCCCCCTGGTAAGCTCGTTCATAAGACTTACGGTATTGGGCAGTATCTCGAAAATGGTGGGATACTCCTTTGAGATGTCGTATTTCATCAGCGGGGCCTCCAGGCCTATATAACTCCTGAACCTGAAAAGCGAGAACAGCTTCTTTGAGTATATGTTCCTGTCGAACCACCTGATTCCGGGCAGGTTGCACCTGCCGGGGAACCTGCCGAGCAGAAAAGGGGTGTACGCCGGCCCGGTAGTAGAGGGAAATACCGACACCGCGTTCCTGTAGGTGCCTCTCTCGATCATATATCGGGATATATTGGGCAGATCTCCCCTCTCCAGCAACTCCGCGAACACATCTGCCCTAGCCCCGTCTGCCAGCAAAAAAATGCAGCTTTTCAACTAAACGCCCTCTTCTTTGTAAATAAATGCTTCACGATTCGTCACGACTTCATACATATAAAACACGGCCTTATGCCCATTCAATTGAAGTATCTGTCATAGACACTTCTTATTTCCTCAGTCTTCAGAGTATAGATATCCCTAAGCCCTTCACCGCCCTCGCTAATTCCCATCTCTATAGCCAGGTTATGAAAATCCCCCCGGTAAAGGTCGCTGGTCGACCTGTCATGGAGAAGCCTCAATAGATTCTCCATTCTTCTCATGAAAAAAAGCCCGTCTTTGAGCACGTCATAATCACGCTGCGCGATCAACCCGTCACTGCGCAGAGCCTCCAGGGCCCCGAGGGTATTAGTATTCCTAACGTCCGGGTGCTCGCGTCCGTACTTGAGCTGGAGCATCTGAACAACAAACTCTATATCCACAATACCACCCTTTCCGGTCTTCAGATTCAGTTTGTTATCCGTTTCCTTGGCAAGCTCCTTCTCCATCCTCTTGCGCACCCGGTCGATTTCCACATGACAGTCCTCTTCAAGCGGACGCTCGTACACACACCTCTGTACAGTATCCATGACCTTTGAGCCGAACTCAACGCTTCCGGCGCAGGGCCTTGCCTTAATCAGGGCCTGCCTCTCCCAAAGCATCGCGCTGCGCTCCTGGTAGGCTTTAAAAGAGTCGAAGGAGGAAACCAGCGCCCCGGCCCTTCCCGAAGGTCTCAGGCGCGTATCGACCTTATAGGCAAACCCCTCAATCGTGGGCACGGACAAAACGGTTATCAGCCTCTGTCCCAGCTTCGAGAACTGCTCATGGTCGGCTCCTTGGTAGATAAAAATGATATCCAGGTCGGAGTTGTAGCTAAGCTCCTCCCCGCCCAGCTTGCCCAGCCCGAGTACCAGCATCCGTGAGATGTTTTTGCCGCTCATCCCCATCGCCTCGCCCGCGACGCGGAGTCCGACCTCGAGGAATGCGTCTGCCGCCATCGACAGGTATTTCCCTACAATCACATGATCGACCTCTTTGTTCAAGTCCTTCAAACATAGCTTAAGGGTTTCGATGTTTTTGAACCTTCTGAGGATATCAAGCTTAAGGGCGTAGTCGCTTTGCTCCCCAAGCATTACCCGGAGCGAGTCCACCATCTCCTGCTTGGACGAGTACTCGATCCGCGCTCCCTTTATTGTGAGTATGTCTAAGTATTCCGGGTGGCGTATCAAAAAGTTTGAAAGGTAACCACTGGTTGAGAAAAGTCTGGAAAGGAGCTCCAGGATCTCCGGATTCTCCTGCAGCACCGCGTATATGTTCGTCCGCCACCCTACGGCGGAGGCGAACCTTTCCAGATTCCCGAGCACGTTGTCAGGATCCGATGAGGAAATAGCTTTGCCCAAAAAAGCGGAGATGACTTTTTTCGCGTAAGACCTTCCCTTTTGGGTGAGTCCCCCCCTCCGGGGGTCAAGCAGCACGGAAATTAGGTCTAAAGCGCCCTCGGGGTGCTTAAACCCGAGACTTCTCAGCTTCCCGAGGGCTTCATCCTCATCGACGTTGCCCTCGGTCAGGAAATCGGCAAGCTCCCAAAAATCCTTTACTCCCTCCTCTATCTTGCTGGCGGGCTCATAGAACAGACCGTCGTAAATTCGGGAGACAACCCCTGTATGATCCGAAAAAGCATCCTCAAACTCCCCCACCGAGCCAAACCCCATCATCCTAGCGAGTTTGCCCACACCAGCCCTAGAGCGCGGGAGCGAGTGTGTTTGTACCTCATCTACAAGCTGGATATTGTGCTCCACCCTTCTTAGAAACAAGTACGAGGTGTAAAGGGATTTATAAGTATCGGTATCTATTATTTTATTTACGAGCAGCGCCCTCATGGTCTTAAGCATGCCGGGCTCTTTGAGGGCCTCTACGGCATGCGCATTGACCAGCTGAAGGGCCTGGACAAAAAACTCTATCTCCCTGATTCCCCCCCTTCCCAGTTTCACGTCCGCTTTTTTATGTAACCCGTCCAGTTTGGTTTTCATGTCCTTTAAGTCTTCTATGGACATAAAATCGAGGTACTTCTTATACACAAAGGGCTCTATCTCCCTGCAGAACTCTTCCCCAAGCAACCTGTCCCCTGCCACGGGGCGGGATTTGATCAGCGCCGCCCGTTCCCAGGTCTCCCCCCAGTAGAAGTAGTGCTCAAGAGCTCCTTCTAGTGAAACGGCTATGGGGCTCTTGCCGCCTCCCGGTCTCAGAGCTATATCCACCCTGTAGAGAAACCCGTCTTCGGTAATGGCACTCAGAGTCTTGGTGATCTTTTCAGCGAGCTTAAATAAGGGGTCCGGGTCCGGAGCGTCTTTAAAGAAATAGACCAGGTCAATGTCGGAGCTGAGATTGAGCTCCCTTCCCCCAAGCTTACCCATACCCATTATGACGAACCGCCCGGAGTTTTTTATCTCAAGCTCTCGGGCGTAAAAAAGGTATGCGGCCTCGAGTATTGAGCTCGCAAGGTCTGAGAGCTCTTCCATTACTTGCGGGAAGTTCCCCATTCCCATAATGTCGCGGTAAACGATCCTTGAAAGCTCCCTGTACTTAAACCGCCTGAGCGCAGACATCAACTCATCATCCGAAGTCGAGTGCTCGTTAATGGAAACGGCCTCGCCTAGGAACACATCCTGGGATTTTTGCTCGCCCGTGTAATCGCTCTTCAACAGGTAATCCAGAATGGCGGGGTCTTTTATAATAGACCTCCCGAGAAAATTGCTGTAAGAAGAGAGCAGGCTAAGGATATCTCTTTTCTTTTTTGAAATGCGGCCGTGTGTTTCTGTAAAGCGCTTACAGACGTTTTCGGCATTATGCGGGTCGGGAAGCGTGTGTTTCACTCTCATCTCATTGTCGTACGGTTTATTACGGCGCTGGAGCCTGCGCAGTATTTTCATACAAGCGCGGCTCATATTCCTTCTACATATTGCAGAACAGCCAGGATAACCTAACGAACTCTATCCAAAAATCCCTCTCATTATACCTATTTGACACAGGTTTATCAGCCTCATACACTGCGGTTATACACGGAGATAATTAGGGGGTTTGACCCGCTTGAAAAAGACTGTCGCAGCAATTTCAGCTGGCCCTGTTGTGCAAAAGAAAAGGGAATTTTCAAATGAGTTTTGTCAGCGCCCGGGCTCTTACTGTGGGTTCTCGGACTGAGAGGAACAGCCGTTGGTTACCACCTGAACATTCGGGGAAACCTCGGCCTCGGCTTCCGCGCGTATTTCCTCGACATTTTTCAATCTCAGCCCCTACGCTAAAAAAATGACTCGAACCTATACAAAAACTTTAACTTTCCGTGTCTTATAGCAACAAAACATACCCTCTTAGGGTCAAACCGCCACATGCAAATAAGGATATTTCCCTCAAACCCATCAAACAGTCTCACCTCAACACATACTGCTAATCACGGACTCTCATTAATTAGACAGCTGGATTCGGATTAGGTTTCAATACATAAATTAGCATAACTGTACCTCAATTTCATTAGGAAAAGCTCAGGGGGTCGACGTCAGCCACTACCCTTACACCGCCGAGTCCAGTTGAGTCCGCATAGGTCCTCAACGCCCTAGAGAACTTATGCAGCACACCGATGTCCTCTGAGCCAAGCAGCATATGCCACCTGAACCTGTTCCTAATCTTATAAATCGGGGCCGGCGACGGGCCTCTTATTTTCAACTCACCCGGCTTGAGTCCGGAGAGCAGCTTCCTTGCCCTCTCTCCCAGCAAACGCGCAGCCTCTCCGGCCTCCTGCTCTCTCCTTCCGCTTATCTTCAGCTTGATTAGCTTCGAGAACGGGGGGTATTGCAGCTCCCGCCTTAGCTCCATCTCTCTGTCCATAAACCCTATGCTGTCCTGTTTGAGCGCAAACCCGACACTTGGGCTCTCGGGGTTGTAGGTTTGAACGAACACCCTACCCGGCTCATCCCCCCTGCCTGAGCGTCCGGCAACCTGCGTAATGAGCTGGAAAGTCCTCTCCGAAGACCTGAAGTCGGGCATCCCGAGGGCAAGGTCAGCCGAAATCACGCCCACGAGCGTCACCCCGGGAAGGTCATGGCCCTTAGCCACGAGCTGAGTGCCCACGACCACATCTATCTCGCCCTTCTCAAGCCTCCTGTACAGGCTCAACAAGCTCCTCTTGCCGCTCACCGTGTCGCTGTCCATCCTGGCGACCTCGGCCTCCGGCAGCAGCCTCCTTACCGTTCGCTCAACCTTCTCTGTTCCCATGCCGACCTTCTTTATTCCCTCTCCCAAAGCGGCTTGCAAATCCCCAAACACCTCAGCCGTGCCGCAGAAATGGCAGACCGCCGAATCCCCCTTTACATGGTAGGTGAGGGGCACCGTACAGTTGGGACACATCACCACCTCGCCGCTCTCGGCCTTAATTAGCAACGAAGAAAAGCCGCGCCTGTTCAGAAACAGTATCGTCTGCCGCTTCCGCTCGAAGTTCTCAACCATCGCCCTCCTTAGAGCACCGGAGAGGATGTCGTCCTCCTCCCCCCTCATGTCCACAACGCTTAACTCCGGCAGCGCCCTGTCGTCCACCCTGAGGGGGAGCGACAGGTACCGGGTCTTGCCCCTGAGCGTATTCGCATACGTCTCGAGCGACGGTGTGGCGGAGCCGAGGATGACCACGGCGCTCATCATCTTGCCGAGCACTTGGGCAAGGTCTCTAGCGTTGTATATCGGGGTCTCATCCTGCTTGTAAGAGGTCTCGTGCTCCTCGTCCACCACGACGATTCCCAGGTTCTTAAACGGTGTAAATACTGCCGAGCGGGCCCCTATGGCTATGCTCACCTCCCCTGCGCTCGCCATGCGCCAGGCATCGAACCTCTCCCCTTCGCTGAGCGCGCTGTGTATGACGGCCACCTTCTTACCGAACCTCTCCCTGAACCTCCTTACGAGCAGGGGTGTGAGGGAAATCTCGGGCACCATGACAATGGCCTCCCTTCCCTTCTTAATGACTTCGGCAATGGCGCGGAGGTACACCTCCGTCTTGCCGCTCCCCGTCACCCCGTGGAGGAGGAAGGAATCGTACCTGCCCGCCCTTATGACCTCTATGATTTCATCCAGCACCTTTTTCTGGTCGAGATTCAGCTCCGGGGGGGGCACCTTTTTGATGGGAATAGAGCCGTAGGGGTCTCGCGCTACCCTCCTCTCCTCGACTTCGACCACCCCCTTTTTTTTAAACCAGTTTATGTGCGGGCTTATGTCACCGAAAATCTCCTTCAGCTCGCCGTAGCCGACCCTCCTGTTACCCAGAAGGTACTCGAGCATCCGCCTCTTCGTCTCGCCCAGCCTCTTGTTCTCTTCGAGGACAAGCTCGGCGTAGTTCTTGACGTGGATTATCTTCTCCACTTTGAACTTTGGGCGTGAATGGAGCGCGTAGCTGTATTGGATAAGCCCCCTTCTAAGAAGCGAATTGAGTGTTTCGTTCTTCAACCCCTCGATGATGCCCTCAAGCCTGCTCTGGGATATCTCGCCGGAATGTACTATCGTCTTGACTACGCTTTTCTCAGCCTCGCTAAGAGCGCCACCCTCTGCAAACTCCATACCCCTCTCTGTAACCGAGAGGTTCTTTTGAAGGCGCACACCGAGACCGCCGGGGTGGGCGGCTTTGAGCACGCTTCCCAGCGATGTCTGATAGTAATTGGCAACCCACCTGAAGAACTCAAGCTTCTTCTCGTCGAAAAGGGGCGAGTCGTCCACAACGTCGATTACGTCCCGAAGCTCAATATCCGGGGGCGGCTCGCCGAAGCCCACTACAAACCCAAGCTCACGCCGCTTCCTGACGGGCACAAGCACGCGCTTGCCCACCTCTACGCCCTCGCGGAGTTCTTGGGGCACGGCATAGTGGAATATGCCCTCGCCGGGTATGGGAAGGGCGACCTCTACTGATTCGTTTCGCATCGATAAGAAAGTGTAAATTGATTTTGTATGTCAATCAAAGAAAGGCGCGCCTCGCATTCCCATGACAGCCGGTAGAGCGCCGGGCCGGCTTTACTACCGCCCTTCGAAGCACTACAATTTGGGTAAGGCTAACTGGCGAAATGGACGAGGTTATTTTCCCCAGTATCAAGGCGTTTGTCGCAGTTATAGACCGCTGTCAACGAAAGCAAGCTGCGACCCGACACCCGGCTGTGCGGGACAAGCTTGAGCATACCGAAATCACCCTCCAAGACCTCGCAAGCTCCGGCCACACTCCACTAACCTTGGATTCGGGTTTGGAAATTAAAGGTTGTAAACGTAGTTCAAACCATCAACAACTTAAGAACAATCCACTAATCTTCAATCTTTACTGTCATTACTTTCGAACTGGCTGGCGTGCTTGTTTGCTGAGCGGTATTACCGTTGTCAGCATTGCCGGGAGGCTTTGACGGCAAGCCGGAACCACCTTGGGGAGGTTGAGGATTTAACCAAGTACTTTGGTTTGGTTGATAAATTTCATGATCGCGGCTTTTGCCTTTTACCACTGTTTTTACACTTTCACTTTTCTGACTTTGTGACATAATTCTTTCCTCAAACGATTTTACGAAAATAACTCTACGGATAAAATCTCGTCTCTAGATATAATCATTCCCTCTGTTCTGTCAATCACCCGTTTGAAATCTTCGTTTTCATCAAGTTCCCATACTTCTCTCTAAATAAATCTGCTCCTCCACAGGATAAGAAGAAGTAAAGGAGTTTTTGTGATATTTGCCTCCTATTTTTCTCCCATCTTCCAAATGCACTATAACCCAATGTTGACGTCTTTGACCAAACACGTAGTCCCAAGGTGTGGGGATTGGATTTCTTATATATTTGGCTAGAAAAGGAAACGATAATAATTTCAAATAAACCACAGGCCAGATTATAGGGAAGATGAACAATATGAGATATGAAAACAAATAAAACCATACCGCATGCGTAGTATAAAAATCGCTGTGGTTTGCGTTATTTCCCCCCCCTACCTCTGCGGCTCGATTATCACCTTGATGGAGTCGCCGGCCTGCTCGACGAGCTTGAAGCCACGGCCGGTCTCTGCAAGCGGCAGCCTGTGTGTAACCATATCCGCCACGTTCACCCGCTTCGAGCGTATCAGCTCCAGGGCGAGCATAAGGTCTGCTGGCGCGGCGGCGTAGGAGCTGCAAATTCTTGCTCCCTTCCACCACAGGTCGTTAAAGGGTACGGAGAGCTTCACCTGCGGCTCAGACGGGGCGAAGTAAAGGACGCTCCCCCCGCGCTCCACAAGCTCAAGGGACTGCTGCAGCGCAGACGGCGCTCCCGTGCATACGACCACGTAATCAGCGAGCCTCCCGTCGTTCGCCTCCCTGAGCGCTCCGGCGATGTCCTCAGAGGCATTAACCGCCTCATCGGCGCCGAAGTCGATGGCGGCCTTCAGCCTGTAGCCGTGTACGTCGGTGGCGACAATCCTGCCCGCGCCCTGAGCGGCGGCAAGCTGTATGTGGAGAAGCCCCGTGATGCCGCTCCCCATAACGAGCACGCTCCCTCCGGGCTGAAACCCCGCAACCCTCTGCCCCCGCACCACACAGCCGAGCGGCTCCACAAAAGAGCCCTCCTCGTAAGAGACCTCGTCGGGGAGCAGGAAGACGCCCCGGTCGACGTTCACGGCCGGGATGCGTATGAACTCGGAAAAACCGCCGGGGTGAAAGTGGGTGCTCCTAAGTGTGTCGCAGGCCGAGTGGTTGTCCCTGAGACAGTTGTAGCATGTGTTGCAAGGGACGTGGTGCGTGGCCACCACCCTGTCTCCGGGCTTGAACTTCTCCACCCCCTCCCCCACTTCCACCACCTCGCCGGAAGTCTCATGGCCGAGCACAAGGGGCGCCTTGGGGATGCGGTACCACTCCATAACGTCGCTCCCGCAAACGCCGCTCGCCTCGGTGCGCATAACGATTTCGCCCGCGCCCGGCTTCGAGGCGTCCATATCTTCTACGCGCACATCGTTGTTGTTGTAGTACATAGCTACACGCATAGCAGGAATATCCTTATGAGTAATTGAATACGGGTGTTAGAGGAGTCACCGGCGCATCACACGCTCGCTGCTTTCTTAGAACCCTTCTCCTTGAGAGACCTGAAAAGGTCGTATGCGTCTTCGGGGGTGTAGCCCTCGTGCACGACCGCCCTTATCGACCTTATCATGGGCACCGGATGGTCGGACTGCCAGATGTTCCTTCCCATATCCACGCCTGACGCCCCCTGCTCGATGGCGTTTGCGACCATCTTGAGCGCGTCGAGCTCGGTGTCCAGCTTCGGCCCCCCCGCTATAACGACGGGCACAGGGCAGCTCCGGGTGACCTTCTCGAAATCCTCGCAGTAATACGTCTTTACGTAATGGGCTCCCAGCTCGGCGCAAACCCTGCAGCACAGAGACAGGTACCTGGCGTCGCGCTTCTCAAGCTCCTTGCCCACCGCGGTGATGGCGAGAACGGGAATGCCGTACTCCTCGCCCTGGTTCACAAGCTCGGCCAGACTGAGGAGGGTCTGTCTTTCGTACTCGGTGCCTATGAACACCGACAGTCCCACACCGCACACGTTGAGGCGGACGGCCTCCCTCATCGAGGTGGTAATGCCTTCATTTTCGAGCGCCGGGCCAACTATGCTCACTCCGCCCGACACCCGCAAAACTATGTTGGTATTGGCGCCGGGGTCAACCGAGGTCCGAAGCACGCCGCGCGTGAGCATCAGAGAGTCCGCGTAAGGGATAAGTGGCTCGATCGTTTCCCTGGGCACTTCCAGCTTCGAAGTGGGGCCCAGGAAATAGCCGTGGTCAACTGCGAGCATTACTGCTCGTCCAGTTTCCGGTTTGAACACCCGGGACATACGGTTTTTCATTCCCCAATCCATCTAACGCACCTCTCTTATAATAGTTTTAAAAAGAACTTAATGTAAGGTTTGGCACTTGTCAACACGGCGGGCGAGGGACGGGGGGATTAAGGGGGGATTCCGCGGTGGAAAAGGGGCTAAACGCCTACCGAAACCCTCGCCGCCCTGAACGCCTTAAGCGCCCTGTCGATGTGCTCCGGTGTGTGGGTGGCCATGACGGTCGCCCTAAGCCTGCACATCCCCGGAGGCACCGACGGCGGGCGCACGGCGGGGATAAAAACCCCGTGCTCGCGCAGGGCGGAGGCGAACTCGAGGGCGGCGGCCGCCTCGCCTATGAGCACCGGTATTACGGCAGAGTGGGACGGGAGCACGCGCATCCCCGCATCTTCAAGCCCGGCCTTGAATTTCTCTATCAATGTCCACAGGCGCCGCCTCCTTTCGGGCTCGCTCTCGATGATGTCTATTGCGGCCATCGAAGCCGCAAGGGCTGCGGCGGGCAGGGACGTGTCGAATATGTATGTGCGCGCGGTGTTCCTTATGAAGTCGATGAGCTTGCAACTCCCGGCAACGTACCCCCCTATTGAGCCGACGGCCTTTGAAAGCGTACCCATCACGATGGGCACTCCCTCCTCCACACAAAAGTGCTCGGCAGCGCCGCTCCCCCTAGCGCCCAGCACCCCCATTGCGTGCGCCTCGTCTATCATCAGCATCGCCCCGCGGCGCCCGGCTATATCGACCAGCTCGCTCAGGGGGGCGAGGTCGCCGTCCATGCTGAAAACCGTGTCCGTCACGATGAGCCGCTTGCCTCCTGCACCTCCGTCCCGGAGCATAGAGGTGAGGTGTTTTGTGTCGCGGTGCCTGTAGACCTTCACCTCCGCTTTCGACAGCCTGCACCCGTCAATTATCGAAGCGTGGTTAAGCTCGTCGCTGTAAACGACGTCTCCGGGGCCCACCAGTGCGGCGATGGTGCCCACGTTTGCCAAGTAGCCTGAGCTGAACAGAATTGCCGCCTCGGTTTTCTTGAAGCGCGCGATCCTATCCTCGAGCTTCCTGTGCAGGTCGGAGCTACCGGAGACGAGCCGCGAGCCGCCTGAGCCTGTGCCGTACGCCTCCACCGCACGTATTGCAGCCTGCTTTAGTTGTGGGTCTGTGGTCAGGCCAAGGTAGTTGTTCGAAGCGAGCAGTATGTAGGGCTTTCCGTCGACCAGGATTTCAGGTGACTGTCCGCTTTCAATCTCGGTCAGCACCCTGAAAAGGTCGTTTTCACGGATCGTTTCCAGCCTGTCGTCAACCCACTGGAGAGCGTCTTTCATGGCTTGTACTATAAAACCAGGGGCAAGGCGCCTCGATAGGCAGAATTCAAACTAATCACCCTCGGTGGCCCTTCTTATGGCGCGGTATGTCACGCCCAGGAGCTCTTTGAGCTGCTCGTTTCCGATCCCTATCGGAGGCATTAGCACGACCACATTTCCGAGCGGCCTTATCATTACCCCTTCTTCCCTAGCGCGCTCGGCCACCTTCCAGCCCATCTTCTCCACCGGCGGGTAGGGCGCTTTAGTACTCTTGTCCTCCACTAGCTCCACCCCCGCCATAAGGCCCTTGCTCCTCACGTCGCCCACGTGAGCAAGCCCGCCGAACTCACGCAGCTCACGCTCGAAAAGGTCTATTTTGGGCTGCAGATTCCGCAAGGTATCGTTGTTCCTAAAAGCCTCGAGATTCCCCAGCGCCGCGGCGCAGCCCAGGGGGTTCCCTGCGTAGCTGTGGCCGTGGAAGAAGGTCTTGAATTCATCGTACTCACCCAAAAAGGCATCGTAGACCTCCTGGGTCACAAGTGTCGCGGACAGGGGAAGGTAGCCCCCCGTAAGCCCCTTGCCGAGCACCATGATGTCGGGCGTGACCCCCTCGTGCTCGCATGCGAACATCTTCCCCGTTCGCCCGAACCCCGTGGCCACTTCGTCAAGTATAAGCAGCACGTTGTGTTTGTTGCATGCATCACTGACTTTTTTGATGTAGCCCGGAGGTGACACTATCATGCCCCCGGCGGCCTGAACGTACGGCTCGAAAATCACCGCGGCAATTTCCTCGGAGTGCTCCGCAAGTATCTTCTCATGCTCCCCGGCGCAGGCAAGGTCGCACCCCGGGTAGGAAAGCCCCAGCGGGCAGCGGTAGCAGTAATACGAAGGCGCCTTAAATGTCTCGAACAAGAGCGGCTCGAAAGTGGCGTGGAATATGTCTATCCCGCCCACAGACACTGCCCCAAGAGTGTCGCCGTGGTAGCCGTTCTCAAGGCACACGAACTTGCGTTTTTCAGGCTTGCCCTTGTGGAGCCAGTACTGGAATGCCATCTTAAGCGCTACTTCCACCGCGCTTGCCCCGTCGCCCGAATAAAACACCTTCTCGATGCCCGGAGGGCACAGCTCCACAAGCTCCTTTGCCAGCTCGGCGGCGGGGGGGTTCGTGTTCCCCAGCAGTGTGCTGTGGCTTATGTTGTCGACCTGGTCTTTGATCGCCCGGTCTATCTCAGGCACGCGGTGGCCGTGAATCGTGACCCAGAGCGAAGACACCCCGTCGATGTATCTCCTGCCTTCGCTGTCGATAAGGTAGACCCCTTCGCCCCGCTCTACGACCACGGGCTCCGTCTTCTCGTATTCCCGCATTTGCGTGAAGGGGTGCCAGATGAACCGTTTGTCGTAGCCCTTTAGCTTATCGCCGCTTTCACTCATCTTGGGTAACCACAGCTCATGTTTGAGGGGCAGGGGGTCGAACGAGAGCCGTTTACAAGTCCGTGCGTACAGGGATCTCCAGGTCGTCCAGCATGCGCAGGTCTTCTTCGGGGGAGCGACCCGATGTGGTGAGGTAGTTACCCAGGATCATGGCGTTTGCCCCCGCCAGAACGCCCATCGCCTGCAGGTCTCTAAGGGTCACTTCCCTCCCTCCGGCCATCATGAGGATCTTATCGGGCAGAATGAGCCTGAAGATCGAGATCGTTTTCACCGCTTCTAACGGTGTCATGATAGGCAAGTCCTCATAAGGGGTTCCGGGCCTGGGGTTAAGGAAATTTATGGGAACCCAGCCCGGGTCAAGCTCCCGAAGCTCGAAGGCGAACTCGACCCTCTGTCTCGCAGACTCACCCATGCCTATAATCCCCCCCGAGCACAGCTGCATGCCCGCCTTCTTTACCAGAAGCGCCGTCCTGAGCCTGTCGTCGTATGTATGCGTGGTGCACACGTTGGGGAAGTAGCTCCGCGCGGTCTCCATATTGTGGTTGTAACGCCAAACCCCGTGCCGCTCCAGGGTTATAGCTTGCTCCTCGGTGAGCTCCCCTAGGGAGCATCCGATCTTCAGTCCGGTCTCCTCTCTCAGAAGGTCTACAGCCTCAAGAACCTCTTCGAAAAGCCGTTTTGACGGCCCTTTTGCGCTCACAACGATGCAGAAATCACCGGCCCCCATACGCTCGGCCTGCTTTGCGGCCTCAAGGATTTGGCGAGCGGGCATCAGGGGATGTGCGTTTATCTGAGTGGTGGAATGGGCCGACTGGGAGCAGAACGAGCAGTCCTCCGGGCAGTTTCCCGTCTGTGCGCTTATGATTGAGCGCAGGAATACTCCGTCCCCGTTGTATTTTATGGTGACCTTCCTCGCGAGGGAGATAAGGTCGGGCATCTGTTCCTTATGGGTCTCGATCAGCTCAATGGCCTCATCGAAGCTGATGGGCTCTTGTTTATCAAGGAGTTTTTCGGCAGCAACACCTAAAATGTTGATCGGCTCACCTCAGAGTGTTTTCGAGTAGTTTTCATTAAACGATACCAGGATTATTGTCAACACGGAAAACACCGCCGCTCCTTCTCCTTAGAAAGAGAGCGCAAGGGACAACCTTCTCTCAATAAGGTGCCCGTGCCTCTTTAGCGCGTCAACCGACCCAACCGATTAAACATCCTTTATTACCGGCATCTCAAGGTCATCGAGCATCCGCAAGTCCTCACCTGGAGAGCGCCCCGGAGTGGTGAGGTAGTCGCCCAGTATCATTGCGTTCGCCCCAGCCATTAGACCCATGGCCTGTAGGTCTCTCAACACTTCTTCCCTTCCGCCCGCAGCTACGATACGCTTACCGGGCAGGATCAGCCTGAATATAGCGATCGTCCTCACGGCCTCAAGCGGAGCGACTATGGATATATCTGAAAACGGGGTGCCGGGCCTTGGGTTAAGGAAATTTATGGGCACGAAGTTCGGGTCGAGGTCTCTGAGCTCAAAAGCAAACTCGACCCTCTGCCTCACCGACTCTCCCATGCCTATAATTCCCCCCGAACAAAGCTCCATACCCGCCTCCTTTACCAGAAGCGCCGTCCTGAGCCTGTCGTCGTACTTATGCGTGGTGCACACGTTGGGAAAGTAGCTTCGAGCGGTCTCCATGTTGTGGTTGTAGCGCCAAACCCCGTGCTGCTTTAGGGCGTGCGCCTGCTCCTCGGTGAGCTTACCGAGGGAGCATCCGATCTTCAGTCCGGTCTCCTCCTTCAGCATGTCTACGGCTTCAAGAACCCGGCTGAAAACCCTTTTTGACGGCCCCCCGGCGCTTATGACGATACAAAACTCCCCGGCACCCAGCCGCTCAGCGCGCCGCGCCGCCTCTAGAATCTTCTGCGAAACCAGGAACGACTGCGGCTTCACGCCCGTACTGTAACGAGACGACTGTGAGCAGAACGAGCAGTCCTCGGGACAGTTGCCCGTCTGTGCGCTTATAATGGAGCACAGGAATACTCCCTCACCGTTGTATTTAGTGGTGACTTTTCCAGCCAGCGAAACGAGCGCAGGTAAATCGCGCTTTGGAATTTCCGTAAGCTCAAGAGCCTCGTCAAAACCTATGGGCTCTTCTTTTTCAAGGAGTTTTTCGGCAACAACACCTAAAATGCCAATCGGCTCACCTCGCTTGTTTTTTGAATATTTTTCTTTAACTGAACGCGGGGTTGCTGTCAACTTCGGCAACCCTTTAAAACGCCGTCATCGATACGACTTCCGCCTCTGTTAAATGGCGTGATCGATACGCCTTTACGGGGCGACAAGCTCACCGAATAGGGGGAGATATGGACCCGGGAGATGCTTGAGATGGCCCGACGGCTCTCAAGATGGCCAAGTACTCGTTCTACGCCGATTCAGACAGCATTTACGGAATTTCGAGGATGGGTCTTACCTCCCTCGAACTATTTCACACCACCGGAGAAGCCATGGGGGGCATTAATGCCTTTGTCGAAAAAAGGCCGCCCGATTTTTCAAAATACAGGGGATGAAGACGGGCATAGCCGTCATAAATAACCCTACGTTCTACCCGTCAACTACCCCGGAACTTGGGGGTGCGTTTTTCCATGAATGATTGTGTGCCCTCTTTGAAGTCATCCGTTCCGAAAACGACTTCTTGAGAGGAAAGCTCAAGCCTCATCGTCCTGCCGAAGCTGAGCTCAGCGCCGTACGCGCGCACCCGCGACCGGTTGACGTGACGGAACGTGTCGAAGTCGAAGTCGACGGCGCGACACGCAACATCGGTCCACTCGCGGGCGGCCGTCTTGACCCACCCGCAGATCGCCCCGTGGCCCGGCCAGAACTCATGCACCGCGCCGGCGCTACCGAACGTTCCTCCCATACGGGTGGCCGCCATCAGCCAGCCGGCGCCTTCGTGACGCAGGTCGCCCTCAAGGTGTTGGGCCATGTTGAACAGACTGTGCAGCTCCGCATCCAATCTTCGCATCCACCGCCTGGCGTCCGGATCCGCGCCCGAGTTTCTATCCGTCAACGGGGACAGGTGAACAATTGCCCCGATGCGCCCGTGACGATTCCGAAGATCGTCCAGGAACCTGCCCGCAGCCGCCCGATCCGCCAGATCCACGCGCGAGTGACCGCGATCGTTCGATCCCGATCGCTCCATCCCCACGACTACGGGCGTCGCGCCGCGACGGGTCAGCTCCTGAGCCAGCAGCGTAGCCACGCCGCCCTCGTCGTCGGTGATGAGCACGGCGCCCTTCAGCGACCAAGGAGTGTCACCGTCCGGCATCGGACACCCGACGGCTTCCAGC
>JADFKM010000010.1 GCA_022564935.1 Candidatus Dadabacteria bacterium | reverse complement strand
ACGTTTCAAGCCCTTTTCGGAGTGCGAGCAGGCCCCGCTCAGGCCTTATGCCGTATTCGAGCTTGTCCCCCTTAGGCCCACCGACGGCTCCCCTAAGCACCGCGTCGGCCTCTTTTGCTTTCTCTATAACTTCCTCGGTCACGGGCACACCGTGGGTGTCGATGGAGGCGCCGCCGAAAAGCTCCTTCTCTATCTCAAGCTCGATTCCGTATTTTTCGCTCACCGATTTCAATACTTCGAGCGAAACGTCGGTGACTTCGGCCCCAATCCCGTCTCCGGGAAGAACGAGTATTTTCGGCAAGGCTGCTCTCCTTTAAATGCAAGGGTTTTAACGCAGGTGGTATTTTACCCTTGAAGGGGGGGGTAATAAAGGGAGTGATGTTACGGGTTCCATTGGGAAGGGTGTTATTAATCGATTCTTGCTAATTTGATGAACTTACGTTTTTCAGCTCATCGGAATAACGTCATAAGTTGATATGTCGAGAAGGGTTTCTCCCGGATACATGTTTCAAGGACAGAGGGCAAGCCGTTTCTAAATTTTTATTTAGCATCGACCTGAGGAATTATCTGCTAAGAGGACATTGACATCTTTGTGGACGGCAATTAAAATCCGCTTTTATACACATCTCCCTTTTAAACGGAGGGACAGAGGATGAAAAAGAAAGCTGCCTTATTGCTAATCCTCCTGCTGGTATTATCGACCGGCTGTCAGAAGACTATTTCGCTTTTTGAAGGACGGCTGGTCGACCTGACACACGATTTCTCTGCCGACACCGTGTACTGGCCCACCTCGGAGACCTTCGAGCTCGTGACGGTGTTCAGGGGACAGACGAAGGGCGGGTTCTACTACGAAGCGAACAAGTTCAGCGCTTCGGAGCACGGGGGAACCCACATTGACGCCCCCTCGCATTTTGTCAGGGGTATGACGAGGGTGGACGAGATACCGCTCGAGAGGCTGATGGGCGAGGCGGTAATTGTGGACGTGTCCGTGAAGGCGCTGACGAACCCCGATTACCAGGTGAGCTCCGGGGATTTCCTCGCCTGGGAGCTGGAGCATGGGACTATTCCTGAGGGCGCAATCGTACTTCTGCGCACGGGCTACGGCAGGCACTGGCCCGATAGGCAGAAGTACATGGGCACCGCCGAGAGGGGCGCGGGCGCCGTGGCTAAGCTCCACTTCCCCGGGCTCTCGCCAGAAGGCGCGAGGTGGCTCGTCGAGAACCGCCGCATCTCGGCCGTAGGTGTCGACACTCTGAGCATTGACTACGGCCAGTCGAAGCTGTTCGAGAGCCACCGGATACTGTTCAAGGAGAACATCCCTGTGTTTGAGAATGTTGCCAACCTGGAGGAGCTGCCCGCGAAGGGGGCGCTTGTGATTGCGCTTCCGATGAAGATAAAGGGAGGCAGCGGCGGGCCGCTCAGAATAGTGGCCATAGTGCCTGAGTAAATTGAAGTGAGAGCTTTATCCGGGTTTCACTTCACGTAGTTCCTCAAAACCCCGATTCCCTCGATCTTCACCTCGACGGTATCGCCCTTTTGCATGGGTCCGACCCCTGAAGGGGTGCCGGTGGCGACGACGTCGCCGGGAAGAAGGGTCATGACCCTTGAGATGAAGCTCACTATTCTCGGCACGGGGAATATGAGCCGCGAGGTGTTCGAATTCTGCTTTACCTCCCCGTTGAGTGTGGTTTTTATCTCTAGGGCCGAGGGGTCGAGTTCAGTTTCGATCACCGGGCCCATGGGGGCGAAGGTGTCGAACCCCTTAGCCCTCGTGAACTGGCCGTCCTTTGCCTGCAGGTCGCGCGCGCTGACGTCGTTGATGCAGGTGAATCCGAAAACATGCTCCCTCCAATCATCTTCATTCATCCATTTAGTCTCTTTGCCGATAACTACGGCGAGCTCCCCTTCAAAGTCCACTCGCGAGGTCATGTAATCAGGATATATGATGTCGTCTTCGTGGCCTATCAGGGCAGTGCTGGGCTTGAGAAATATGAGCGGCTCCTCGGGAAGAGGCTTTTGCATCTCTGCGGCGTGGTCTTTGTAGTTCAGCCCGACGGCCACTATTTTGGAAGGGGCGCAGGGGGGAAGGAAGGCGATTTCACTCAGGGGGTATACGGTATCGGCAAGGGAGTAGTCCGAGTATAAGTCCCCTTCTATCTCCCTCACCACTCCGTCCTGGATGATGCCCGTCCTGACAGCGCCGTTCGAGTTTTTGAACCTGGCTACTTTCATACTGTAATATTAGAAGCTCGCATCGGGTAAATCGATTCCCGTCTCCATAATTTTGCCGCGGTCGGCGTCAGACTCCGTTGAACACAGGCTCCCTCTTTTCCAGGAAAGCCTTCATTCCCTCTACTCTGTCCTCTGTGTCGAAGCACAGGGACACGAGGGTTTTTTCGAGCAGCAGCGCCTTTTGCAGGTCCATCTCGGAGCCTGCGTTGATGGCCGTCTTTGCGAGCCTTACGGCGTAGGGCCCGTTTTTGGAGATAATACCTGCCAGCTTCCAGGCCTCGCTCATTAGCTGCTCGTGAGGGACCACCCTTTCTACCAGGCCTATTCTGTGCGCTTCGGCGGCGTCTATCATCTCCCCTGTGAACACTAGCTCCTTGGTTTTTCCCAGCCCGAGCACCCTTGTGATGCGCTGCGTGCCTCCCCAACCGGGGAAAATGCCGAGCTTGACCTCGGGGAAGCCCAGCTTGGCCCTCTCGCTTGCTATGCGTATGTCGCATGCAAGCGCAAGCTCGCACCCGCCTCCCAGGGCGTAGCCGTTTATAGCTGCTACAGATGGGATTGGGTCGTTCTCAATCTGGTCGTAGACCCTGTGCGCGAAACCGACGTATTCCTGGAATTCCCTAGCCGTCATCTCCTGCATCTCAGAGATGTCGGCTCCGACCACAAACGCCTTTTCGCCCTCCCCGGTGATGATGAGGGCCTTCAGGTTTTCCTTTGGCAGTTTGTCTTCAAGGAAGTCATCCAGTTCCCTGAGGGTGCTCCAATTCAGCGCGTTGAGCACCTTAGGGCGGTTAATTGTGAGCGTTCCTATATCTCCCGGCTCTCTTTTATAGGAAATAAATTGGTATCCCATTACACTCTCCCTTACCTCTATTTATTCCCGCGATGATTAGTAAGCCCGTGTCCTGAGGGGTTGTCAATGAAGGTTATATGTCGGTTATATATGGGGTAATGAACGGGGTCGGTTATGAATAAAGTGGGGGGAAAAGGCGCCTTATCGTCTAAGGCAGGTTGGGGTGAGGAATTTCGAGGAACTGGTTTGCGGCTACGTCCCCCAATACTATAGTGGCGCCGTCTAGCCACTTTATAGAAATCATTTCGACGAGTGTGGCGCTGCCCAGGCCGAAGTTCACCTCCACTGGGTTCTGGGATTCGAAGTTGCTCCCTGCTCTAAGCTCCCTCATCTGAGTTTCGCCGGCAAGTGTGAGGAAAATGCGTGCCCCAATGGATTCGGTATTCGGGGGGAGGCCGATGAGCTTTATGTTGAGAAAATTGTTACTGTTGCCGCCGTCGTTACGGTAAAGCCTTGGGGGCTGCTGATTGTTGGCAATGAATATATCGATGTCGCCGTCGCGGTCATAATCGAAACACACAACTCCGCGGCCCTGTCCCGTGTCGTCTAAACCCAGCTCCTTGGCCATTTCGGTGAAGGTGCCGTCACCATTTGATATAAAAAGCACTGAGGGATCATTGACGAAGTCAGGGTCTTCTTGGGGAAAACCGTTGACGTGAAAAATATCAAGGAAACCGTCGTTATTGAAGTCGGCAAAGCAGCTTGCCCATCCCCAGTAGCCGTTTCGAACCCCGGCTTCATCCGTTGCGTCTTCAAAGGTCCCGTCACCGGTATTTCGGTAGAGGCGGTTTCCGGTAACTCCCCAGTTGCCCTCGGCAACTCCATCGTCGTCGAAAATGCTTGTTACGAACCAGTCCAGGTCGCCATCATTATCGTAGTCCCCGACGGAGGCTCCCATTCCGTTTTCATCCGATATTACAGGTGTTGTGGCATCGGTGAAAGTCCCGTCTTGTTGATTAATGAATACCCTGCTTTTGCCAAAATCGGCCGCGATCAGTAGGTCTGGCCACCCATCGTTGTTGATGTCAGCGAAGTTTGGCGTAAAGGAGTTAATAGTAGCTACGGTAAATGGGGGTAACCCTGCTTCGGATGTAACGTCGGTAAAGGTGCCGTCGCCGTTGTTCCGCAAAAGATATTTAGGGGTTCCCAATACTAACCAGTGGGTGATGAAGAGGTCCAAGTCGCCGTCCAGGTCGTAGTCCCCAAAAGCGGCTGAGTAAGTGTTGGTTTCGTCTATCAGTCCCGAAGCTAATGTGACGTCCTCAAAGGTTCCGTCGCCGAGGTTGCGAAAAAGTGAGGGGTCTGTTCTTCCAATCCCTCCGATAAATAGGTCGAGCCAGCCGTCCCCGTCATAGTCGGCAAATGTTGGGCCGGAGCCCCGGCTATTGTCTATATCTAAGCCTGCGGTGCCGCCCACTTCTTGGAACGTCCCGTCGCCCATGTTACGGAACAGAAGGTTTGGGCCAATGTTACCTCTTACTACGTATAAGTCTACCCAACCATCTCCGTCGTAATCTCCAGCGGCTACCCCGCCTGATATGATTAACGATTCTGAAGATGGCGGACGTTTAAAGCCGTGTGTGTAATTGAAACCGGACTGAGCGGTGACATCGGTGAATTTGAAGGAATTGCCACCGCCGCCGCCGCCGCTATTACAAGCTGCGACGAGGATGAGGGCGGAGAACGCAACTGCGATTAGCATATGGAGTAAGGCGGCGGAGTGTGCGCTTAGCGCTTTACCAAAGCCGGAAAATTGTATTCGTTTACTCAAAAGTGTATAAACCAGTGTGATCTCGAATGCACAGTGTAAGTATAGTTATCATCTTCCGGGAATATTGTCAAACTGCTCTGGAATTTCACCCATCCCTCTCTAAAATCCCCCTCACCCGTACCTCACCTCTTTGAGGAACAGCCCCTGAGGGGGAGCCGACCTGACGAAATGTGTCTTGTTGCCCGTTCGGAGCGTGTCACGAACGAATTCGTGCGGAATCTTGCATTTCCCCACGTTCACGAGCGTCCCCACAATGAGCCTCACCATGCGCTTGAGGAACCCGTCGGCCTCGATCTCGAACTCTATAAGGCCGTTCCCGCTCCTCTGGAGCCTTGTGCGCAGGACGTTTCTCAACGTAGTTTTGACGGTTCTGTCGGCGAGGGCGAAGCCCCGGAAATCGTGCCTTCCGAGCAGCGGCTCGGCCGCAAGTCGCATCTTCCCCACGTCCAGCCCTTCGCGCACATGCCACACTCTGTTTTTATCGAGCGCCGTGGGGTAGGTGCGGTTGAGTATGCGGTAAAGATACGTCTTAGTGACGGCGTCGTACTGCGAGTGGAACTCGAGGGCGGCCTGCTCCACCCCGATTATCACTATGTCCTTCGGTAGTGTGGAATTGAGCGCCCTCTGGAACTCCCTCGGGGTCATTTTGAACGCCGTGGTGAAGTTTGCGACCTGAGCGAGGGCGTGAACCCCTGAGTCCGTCCGACCGGAGCCGATGATGAAAGCGTCTTCACCCGTTATTTTACCGAGAGCCTCTTCGATGGACTGCTGTATGGTGGGGCCCTGGGGCTGGCGCTGCCATCCCAGATAGTTCGTGCCGTCGTACTCTATTACGAGCTTGATGTTTTTCATTTCGGGGCTCAGCGCTGTTTCTCGAAAGTGATTCGGGGGTCGATGAGGGCGTAGCTTAAGTCCACGACGAAGTTGGCCAGAACCAGTATCACCGTATAAATCACCGTTATGCCCATGACAAGCGGGTAGTCCCTGTTCGATACCGCTATTACGAAGAACTTGCCCATCCCCGGTATCTCGAAAATGTGCTCGACCACGAACGAGCCCGTTACAAGAAACGCCGCAATTGGGCCGAGTACCGTAAGGATCGGGATAAGCGCGTTTTTGAGTACGTGCTTGAGCACAATTTTGAACTGCCCTAGCCCCTTTGCACGCGCCGTTCTGATAAACGCCGAGCCGGAGGTCTCGAGCATGCTCCCCCTTATGAGGCGGGACAGGTAGGCGGCCGGCCCTATGGCAAGCGTTAGCGCAGGGAGAACGAAGTGCTCCGGCCTTCCCCACAGCGCCGCGGGGAGCCACCCCAGCCTTACGGAGAAAAAGTACATGAGAAGCGCCCCCACCACGAAGCTTGGCACAGACACAAGCGTGGTCGCCGCCGCAACCCCCGCGAAATCGGCAAGCCCCCTGGGACGCACGGAGCTGAGCACTCCCACCGTGCCTCCTATCGAAAGGACGAGCGCAAACCCCACCGCCCCGAGCTTTACGGATACCGGCAGTGTGTTTTTGATGATGTCGTTCACAGAGCGGTCGATGTACTTGTAGGAAGGGCCGAACTCACCCCTTGAGAGGTCGTAGATGTAATATAGATACTGCTTCCACACAGGCTCGTCCAGCCTGTATTTCTTCTCAATGTTCCGCTGGATTTCGGGTGGGAGCGTCTTGTCCTCGTCGAACGGGCCCCCCGGAAGGGTCCTGAGCAAAAAGAAAGTGATTGTAGCTACGGTGAAGACGACCAGTGCGCCGGTAAGCGCGCGACTCAGTGTGAACTTTAGCATTCACTCGGACGTTATCACGTCTTCCCGCTGTGAATCCAATCTCCTTACCATAATGCTCTTTTTGCTGGTAAGACCGTAGGAGTCTTTTGCGAAAACGGTGATATAGTTGATCCCTTCTTTGAGTTTCACGTTTGTAGAGAAGGGGACGCGGTCCTTCGAAGAAGGCAGGAGCTTGACCTTGTCCTCGCCGACAAATATGGAGATAAGGCCCACGCCGTCGGGGTCTTCAACGATACCTCTTACGTTTATTTCCCCAGAAGGAGTCGAGAGCGAGTAGCTCTTCAGCGTGATTGTGGGCGGGGAGGAAAGCACCTCTTCGAAGCCGCCGTGTTTAATGTGGCTGTTACCGGTGCTGCTCATTGCGAGAAAAGAGATGCTATCGGACTTGACCCAGCCGAAGGAGTCCTCATCCAAGACGACCTTGACCCAGTTCCTGGTCCGGCCGGAGGTTTCGGTAACAGCGCCCTTTTGCAGGTACCCTACCAGGGAGGCCTCGGTGAAGCTCCCGCCCCTGACGGGCGTCATGTTCATTAAGACCAAAGCGTAGGTAGAAGTAGCTTTCAGTGTAGTATCTTCGGCGTGTCTGGGGATCTTGATCTTCTCTACCACCCCCTTCCTGAGCACGTCGTCAAAAATGACCAGCTGGAGCTCGATCTCTGGGATGTCTTTGCGGAGTGTAAAAAGCAGAGGAGCCTCTTTGAGCTCGCCGGGCATGAAGTTATCGAACTGGAACCTCCCCTTTTCGAGGAATACCTTGTCCCCGGACAGGTTTTTCAGCGTGACGACGCATTTCTGTGAAACGCCCGGGCCTGAGTTCTTCAGCTTCAGGAGCACCCCTACGGTCTCTCCCGGCTCGGGAATACCGTCGCCGTTGCCGTTTGTGCCGTACCTGCCGTCGTCTATAATTTCGTAGTTGAACGCGAATGACGGGCGGGGCAGCTCCTGGACCTCGACGTTGAACTTGTAATCGGGGATGGTGTGGTTGTGGTCGTCTCTGAAGCGGAGTGTGATTTCGTCCTGGTGCGTGAGGGTCGTCTTTGGAATTTTCACCTTGATCTTCCAGCTCTTAGTCTGTCCCGGCTCGACCTTGCCGAATACGAATTCCTTCCCATTAAAAATCGGGTTGTCCGTTTTGGTAAATCCGGTGAGTCTATACAGGGGTACGGAGCCGGTGTTTTTGATGGTTATAGTGATGGGCATGCCCTCTCCGGCTTTGCCCTTCGGGGTGGATGGGTGTACGGTCACGCCTATTTCGGGGACGCCCGGGGCCGTTTTGCCCTTCGACCAATCGATACCGCTTAAGCGAAGCTGTTTTTCTATCTTGACTTCTTCAATGAGCGCCACCCTGTTTATTTCTCTTCTGGCTTTGAGGATTGTTTGTTGTCTTGAACGGGCGTTCACCGACATGAGTATCTCTTTAGCTATGTTGACGTAAAAGTCGTTCTCGATCTTCTTTCTCTTCTCCTTTGTGCTCAAGGCTTCTTCTGGGGTTATTTCCTCACTATCGTCCTGGGTGACGGATGATGTATCGAGATAGGAAACGGAGTAAGAGGGCTCCTCGAGGGTTAGGTTTTTCCCCTCAAGCTTCTTATCCTTTATATAGGCCGAAAGCGGTTTGAAACGCACAAATTCTTTGCCTACCGTTACGGGAATGACCAGGATGTCGGGGGTTATTCCCACGTCGTGAATGGATTTCTCTCCGGGGGTGAGATATTTTGCTATCGTCAGCTTCAGGGCCGAGCCGTCGTCGAGGTCGAAAATCTGCTGAACAGAGCTTTTACCGAACGTCCTCTCTCCGATCACTATGGCCCTGTCATTGTTCTTTAGCGCCCCTGCGACGATCTCCGATGCGCTGGCGCTTCCTGAGTCCACAAGCACGGCCAGTTTTCCTTTGAAGTCCCCCCTTGAGGGCTTTGCCTTGTAGTTCTTGTCGGAGGAGCCGATGCGGGTAGTAACTATAACTCCGCTCTCGAGGAACAGGTCGGCTATTTTCTGCGCCTGGTTGAGCAGCCCGCCGGGGTTCCCCCTGAAGTCTAGAATGAGTCCCTCCAGTCTCCCTCCGCTCTTCAGTCTGCCCAGGTGCTCTTTGAGACTGCTGAGGGTGTTTTTTTGAAAATCCCTGATTCGCAAATAGCCGATGCCGCCACCGAGGTCAAAAGCCTCCACGCTCTCGATCTTGATCGTATCCCTTATGATCGTGAACAGCTTAGAGTCTGTGAACGCATCCCGCATGACGTTTATATTCACGGCGGTGCCCTTGGGCCCCCTCAGCTTGCTTACCGCTTCGATAAGGGACATATTTATTGTAGACTCGTCCTCTATTTGCACTATCTTGTCCTTGGGTTTGATGCCCACCCTGTATGCGGGCGTCCCTTCAATCGGAGCAATGACGGTGAGCTGGCCGTCCCTGATGCCGATCACGATGCCGAGCCCTCCGAAGCTGCCTTCGGTCTCGACCATGAATTCCTTATAGACTTTGGGAGTGATTATGCCCGAATGAGGGTCGAGGGACTTGAGCATCGTGTCCACAACGGCGTACTCCACCTCGTGGGGCTTATACTTCTCCCCGTCAACCCTGGGGAAGACGAACTGAAAAACCTCTTCCATCTTGTCGGCCATTGTCTCCATGTCGACTACGCTGCTGTGGTGGAATACCTTTCGCTCATCCATCACTTGTGCGATGAACGACGGGCCGTCCTCTCCGTAGGGGAACTCTACCAGCACCTCATCGATCTCTTTTTCCAGCCGCCCCAGCCCTGCGGCGAGCATCTTGACCGGGTCTATTGACGAAGGGTCGAGGTAGTTGCGCTTCGTATAGCGTATGACCGTAGTTAGGATGCTGTCGTATATTGCCTCCGAATAGTGGATTTGCTCTCTGGATGCGGGAGGGTAGAACGCTACCAGTATCAGAGGCACAAGCAATAAAATGAAGAGTCCTTTTCTTTTCATTAAAGATGCGATCCTGCTCAAAGTTATTTATTCACTTTGTATTGTTACTGTTGTGTGATTCCCGTGTATATTTCCCGGGCTTATATAATTATCGCTCAATATTTTTAACTAATCAAATTTAGGCCCCCCTTCCAGTATTGTTTGAGCCCTGTCGGCAACCGCGCCTATTGAAGCCGGCCTCTTGATTGCGTGCTTAAAACCGCTCGCGAAGGTATCGCCGGGGGGTTTTGTGCCTGAAGGTACGAGCAGCAGAACGGGGACGGTTCTCGACAGCTCCATTAAACTTCGGCAGTCTTTTGCGGGGTTTTCCTGGTCTTTACAGTCATAGATTACGAGCGAAGCGACTGTGCCGGGGTCCACATGGGGACCTAGGGGCCACTCGAGGGCGTAGACCAGCGTCTCCACCGCGAGGGTATTGATACCCCTCTCAATGAGCTCGGCCCTTAAGAAAGCCCTTTCTCTCCAGTCTTTCATAACGAGGATCACTGCCCTGTCGTTCATAGAGCCTCCGAACTCCCATACATTATAATATATGTTGTTTTGGAAGCGTAGCGTGGAGGGCTGTAAGATCTTATCTCCAAGGCAGAAATTCTCATGCCGTTTGTGACGGTTTGTTGAAACCATAGGGGCGAAATGTGTGTTTAATGTATTGGGGGGAGGATTTTGTTTGTAAAATAGGATACATGTTGTAATTTTTAAAGAGGGAATCAAACTGACGGAGGTTATTTGAGAATGAGAAAGAAGCTGAGATCATCTGCTCTGAGTCTGTTGATGGTTTTTGCCGTCGTTCCGGGCGCGGCAATGCTTAATTCATGCGTCACCGCCCAAGACCCCACCGTGCAGGGAGCCGGGATCGGCGCGGGTCTGGGTGCGCTTGTAGGAGCCCTTATCGACAAAGACAACCGCTGGAGGGGCGCCATGATAGGGGGTCTTATAGGGGGCACTCTAGGCGGCACGGTGACCGAGGTTTCGAAGAGGGCAGCAAGGCAGGCCGCCGCAGAGGGAAGGCCGGTCGCATACGAGAGCCAGGACGGGTTCCAGAGAGTGGAGGCCACCCCCGTTGGCTACAACGCGCAGACCAGATGCCACAAAGTAAGGGAAAGGGTGTGGCAGGACGGGCAGCTTATGAAGGACGAGGTTACGGAGGTCTGCGAGTCGGACAAGACGACTCCGAGCTACGAATATTAAAGGTATATCTTCTAATTTATAATTTGGGTTAGCGGGCGGGCCGCTACCCCCTCCGATATGAAAACGAAGCCGGGGCGTCCCACAAAGGGCGCTCCGGTTTTTTTTGTGATTTCTGGGTGTGAGTCACATCAAGTTTGCGGAAAAAAATTATTCCTCTTCGATTATCTCGATGCTGATATTGTTTTCTTCCACGAACCGGTCGAGCATTTTTTTTGCGGCCGCCCGATTTTTCTTTCCTGTTATGTTGCGTGTTATAGCCTTATAGGCTTGTTTGAAAGGCTTTTTTCGCAGCTCTGATATCTGCAGGATTTCAAACTGCTCCCCTTTTTCCCGAACGGGGCTTACGGCGCCGACTTCCAATTTCGCGAAAATGCTCTCCTCTTTCTTCCTTACCTTCTTCGGGTTCACGGTGAGCTCCTTTCCGGCCTTTGCGTATTCGGCCGCTATGTTGTCAAGATCCCCTCCGGCATCCGCCTTTTTGCGTATCTCTTCGGCCAGGGTTTTATCCGAGACGATAATCTGCTTGGCGATGACATTCGTGTATTTTGCCTCGTTCTCATTGTAGTATTTCATCGCCTCTTCTTTGGTTACGTCCCTGGGCTTGGGCATTGTGCGCATGAGGTCGCTCTTTAATGTATCTATGATCTTCATCTTCTTTCTATCTTCGGGCAGGTCCTTGACCTTCGGCGACTTGTCGATGCCCCGCCTCAGCCCCTCGATATAGAGGATCTCCATGTTAATCAATTTTCCGAGTCTCTCTCCCCCCAGATCCTCCTTATATATAGGCGCTCCGTTGATGCGTGCGATGAGGGTTTTGTCCTCCTCGGGTATTTCGTAGCTCGTCTTCTCTTTTACGGCGGCATGTTTTGGGGGTGGAGCCTTCTTGGCTTCGGCCTTTTCCGTCTTCTCCTCCCTGCTGCATCCCATAACGCTCAGGACTACGATTGCCGCAATTACGATAAGCCTTTTCATCCTTCTTAACCTTCCCTAGAGTGATATATCCGTGACGTTGAGTGAGAAAGCTAACCGAATATTCGGCTTCAGGCAATAGGCAAGTCGCATGGGAGATACGGATTAACAGCCCGTCCTCCTTGTGTATTAATTTCCCCTTGACATAGTATTTGATTTGTGATTAAATTGCATAGAGGGTGGTTTCAGCAAGCAATATCCAGGTTTCAGATGCGATTCACGTCGTCGCCTTAAGCGCGGCGGGGTAGAGTAGCGGTATTGATAAACTGAAAAGGGGCGGATGGGAAAATATTTTAAGGGAAAATTAATACACAAGGAGGACGGGATTTATGAAAACCAAGTTGATCAACGGAGTTTTAGGAGCTATTGCGGCAGCTCTTCTATTCGGGCTTATATATACCCCGACGGTCTCAGTTGCCGCGGGACATATCGTGCCCATAGGCAAGACAACGGAGAAGTCGAGCCAGCTCGTTCTGTACTGGAACGAGATCGACTTTGAGGGTGAAGAGAGAGAGTCTTTTCTCCAGGTTACGAACACAAGCGACACACCTGTGAATGTCCACATTCAGCTGCTTTTTATCGGATCCAGCAGTGAAGGCGATGTGCTGAGTGAAACCGACTGCACGGAGATCAATTTCTTCGACTTCTACACCCCAAACGATACACACGTCTATGAGATGGACGAAATATTCAGGAACGACCCCCTGAACTCCACGCTGGTCGTGTCCGGTCTTGACAACGTGGCCGGGTTCATGGTCGTAACCCCCATAGACGGCCCCGGCACCGGGAACGCAATAGCCCACCAGCACATGATAGGAAAATCGTATATCCTCGACGATGATAATAATAACGGATTTGGAGTGAGCGCAATGGGCCGCGACGCAGTGAGCATCCCATCGGGCGCCGTGGTTGCAGACGGCACTGTGCTGGACGGCGTCACCAGCGGCTTCGTACTCATCCAGCCCAAGATATTGATGTATAACTATCTGGAGCACCCCAATAAGAGCCCGGGCGGTCTTGGCGCACGTATCGAGGGTTATGATGAAGCCGATATAATCAGCATATCCTTCAGGGACAACTACGACGGCCCCTTCGGCGGGTACGCGGCAGAGCCGGGAGACGCCGTTTGGACTCCCCTCATATTCACCAGTGTCGAGACCGCCCTGTCCTGCAGACCCATCGCTCAGAACTGCTTCTTCATCAAGGGGACGAGTGACGAGCAGGACACACCTACCAGTCTATGGGGGACTGACGACGATTTTACCACGCTTTGTCCAGAGGCCGACGGCAGACAGTTTGAGGTTGGATGGATGTTTATAGAGGTGAGCGGACTGGAAGGGCTCGAGAACGAGCTCGGGATTTACGCCCAGATAGAAACGGACAATGGAGATGTCGAATTTGCCGGGGCTGCGTGGATGTTCGCACGCTGAGCGGAGGCTTTAAAATTCAGCGATAATAATAAGCAAGGATAATAAGGAGGTAATGAGTTATGAAAATAAGGATTTTAAAAACTGTTTTTTGGGGATTAGCGGTATTTATAGTCGCTGGGCTTGTGTCTTCCCCGGCGATGTCCCTGCCTATAGCCCCTACGGGAGCAACGAACCGGGAATCGAGCCAGCTCATCTACAAGTTTAGCAACGATGTTTTTACTAATACTATTGAGGGTGAGGACCTTGACCAGGATACGGTCATACAACTGACCAATACCAGTTTCACCACCCCCGTGAACGTGCACGTCCAGATATTTTTCTCGGCTCTTGAGACGTCCCCGGACCCGGATGTTGTCCTTGTCTGTCAGGAGATTAATTTCACAGACTTCTACACCCCGGGCGACAGCCACGTTTATGATCTGGATGAGAGAGGAGTGTTCACGAACGACCCATTCGACCCCGTCGATCCCAATAAAGATCAACCGATAATTGACGACGGCGAGATCGACGACGAGATTGGCTTTGTCGTCATAACCCCGATAGTCGGCCCCCTCGACAGGAGAGCCATAGCGCACCAGAACCTTATAGGCACCTCCTACATTATTAGTTGCAGAAAGACAAATGGGAAATGCGACGATTTCGAAGAACATGACGGCTATTACCTCAACGCGATGGGAAGGGATGCGGTGGATTCCACGGGGAACATAGTCCCCAACGGCACGGTTCTCGACGGTGTGAACACCGGCTTTATACTGCTACAGCCTGAGTTCCTGTACCTCCAGTTTACCGAGCACCTCGAGGACAATGATCATGATAGAAGCGACTTCGACCTGATCGATATCTCGAGCATATCGTTCAGGGACGACTACAGCGGCGCTTTGGGATATAAGGCGCTGCCCAATGCGAGCGTTCTATGGACGCCGCTTATATTCGATGAATTTGAGAACCCGGTTTCATGCTCCCCCGTCCCTCAGGACTGCTTCATTACGATAGGGCTGAACGAACAATTGCCTGAATATCAAACATCTATTTCCTTCCCGCCCACCCGGCTTTGTCCGGGCAACACTTTCGATAGGGGCTTTGTGAAGATAGCCGTGACCGGCTATGACGGGCTTGAGAACGAGATGGCGATGGCGGCTTTTTTTGAAGTTCAGGGCGAGCTGGGCGAAAACTATGCCACCGGCACATGGATGTACGCAGACGGGCCGAGGACGATACCCGCGCCTCCCCCCTGTACCGTTGACGCAGACTCCGGAGAGGGCGCGGTGTGCGATGCGGGAGATTGTGTTGCGGCGCCCGAGTGTGCAGTTGATGCAGACTGCGCAGAGGGCGAGGTATGCGAGGCGGGAGATTGTGTTGCGGCGCCTCCTGAGTGTACCGTTGATGCGGACTGCGCAGCGGGCCAGGTATGCGCGCTAGAACTTTGCATAGCCGACCCGGGGGGCGGCGGCGGCGGATGCGCCATAGCCTCAACGGCAACAGCAGGCACAGCGGCGGCTAATGCGCTCGTAGTATTAATCCCGCTTCTAGGCATAGGGCTTCGCTCCATGCTGCGAAGGAGGGAAGAGGATTAACGCTGTATATAATAAGGTAAGGGCGGGAGCGACCCTCCCCCCTCCGATATGAAAACGAAGCCGGGGCGTCCCATAAAGGGCGCTCCGGTTTTTTTTTGTGATTTCTGGGTGTGAGTCACATCAAGTTTGCGGAAAAAAATTAGGGCTTGACACAATCTTTAATTTGTGATTAAATAGAATAAGTGTTATAAGGTGGAGCCGGGGAGTACCTCTTTTCACAGTGGGACGGATTCAAAAACCGGAAGATAAAAGGAACAACGCGGTTAGAGTTACAAGCCTGCCGAATTTTTAACACGAACGGTTTAACGGCGTTGAAGAGATAAATGTAAAGACAAATTTGACGGAACGTTTTAAAATAATCCTAATTTAAGGAGGATACTTGTTATGAGGAGTAAAATTTTTGGAAGATATTTGGGAGCGTTTGTGCTGGCCCTTGTTTTAGGGTTGGTTTCAACCCCTGCGTTTGCGCAGGTTATTGTGCCTTCGGGGACGATAACCAAAGCCTCCAGCCAGCTCGTGTTCTGGTATGACGATGTTGAGGACGATGACAGTCAGCTTGAGGACAGGGAAACGTTCATACAGATTACCAACACAGGCCTCGAGCCTGTGAATATCCACGTTCAGATATTTGCAAGCGGCTGCGCCGACTTCCGGGATGAAGATTCTTGTCCCACCTCCGTAGGTGTCATACTCTGCGTGGAGCACGACTTCAACGATTTCCTCACTGGACGGGATACCCATGTATATGAGATGGACGACTTATTCAGGAACGACCCCGCCGCCGTGGCTGCAGGGACTGATTTTGTAGGCATCGACCTTAACAATACCAAGGGCTTTGTGGTCATTACCCCGATTGATGCGCCCGGCACAAGGAACGCAATAGCCTTTCAGAACCTGTTCGGCCACTCTCTTATAATCAATCAGGACTTTGATAGTGAAGATTTCGTGACAGCCTACAGGATACGTGCAATGGGAAGGGATGCAGTGAGCCTTTCCACCGGCAATGTGGTGGCCGACGGCACGGTGCTCAACGGTGAAGCCAACGGGTATGTAGTCGTGCAGCCTAAGCTGCTCAGTTTCAACTGGCAGGACATCCCCGGCGGCCCGGAGTTTTCCGATCTGGTGAGCATAACGTTCAGCGACAACTACTTCGGCCCATTCGGGTACGTTGCCGTTCCGGGCACAGCAACCTGGACGCCGCTTTTCTTCGATGAGGACGAGAACCCGATATCCTGCACCAAAACTGATCATGACTGTTTCTCCGATATAGGGCTGGCGCAAGAAGTTGAATCCGCCGATACCCTGCTCGGTGACAGGCTGCTTTGTCCCGCGATTGACAAGGAGGGTTTCGGATGGGTGAAGATGGCCGTTAGCGGCTTGACAGGCACGGAGAGCACATTCGGGGCTATAGGGTACATGTTCGATCCCAGATTCGGCAGCGGTCGTCTCGATGAGTTCTTCGGCGGCGCAAACTGGATGGTCGCCGAATAAGGGTTTTTAAAAAACTAATAGAAAATAGATATAAAGGGAGGATAAAATGAAACATATTAAGTTATTGGGATTGAGTCTTATAGTGGTCTTGGGGTTTGGTTTGACATCGTATGCGCAACCGTTCGTTGTGCCATCCGGAACCCTGACTTCAGGCTCCAGCCAGCTCGTGTTCTGGTACGATTCTGCGGAGGAAGACGGTGAATCTGATCTTAACGACAGGGAGACGTTCATACAGATAACCAACACAAGCGTCGAGCCTGTGAATATCCACGTTCAGATATTTGCAAGCGGCTGCGCCGACTTCGATGATGAAGGTACTTGCCGGACGAACGGACCAGGCTCAGAAGCAGTTGTGCTCTGCGTTGAGCACGACTTCAACGATTTCCTCACTGGACGGGATACCCATGTATATGATATGGACGACCCGGAGAGGAACGACCCTTCAAATCCCGGTGATGTGGGCATCGATCTTGAAAACACACTTGGTTTTGTTGTCATCACGCCCGTAGACGCGCCCGGCACCAGGAACGCGATAGCCTTTCAGCACCTGTTCGGCCACTCTTTAATCATCAATCAGGACTTTGATGATGATGATTTCGAGACAGCCTACAGGGTACGCGCCATGGGAAGGGATGCGGTTAGTTTCCCGGGTGGCAGCCCGTTGGCCGACGGCACGGTGCTCAACGGTTCCGACAACGGGTATGTGGTGGTGCAGCCTCAGCTGCTCAGTTTCAACTGGCAGGACATCCCCGGCGGCCCTGAGTTTTCCGACCTGGTGAGCATAACGTTCAGTGACAACTACGCCGGCGTTTTTGGGTACGTTGCCGTTCCGGGCACAGTAACCTGGACGCCGCTTTTCTTCGATGAGCATGAGCAACCGATATCCTGCACTAAAACTGATCATGATTGTTTCTCCGATATAGGGCTGGCGGATGAGGTCAAATCAGCCTCCATCCTTCTTGGTGAACGGGAGCTTTGTCCCGCGATTGACAAGGAGGGTTTCGGATGGGTGAAGATGGCCATTAGCGGCCTTGATACCTTCGAGAGCACCTTCGGGGCGATAGGGTACATGTTCGATCCCCAGTTTGGCGGCGATCTCGATGAGTTCTTCGGCGGCGCCAACTGGATGATAGCCGCGGGGCCCACGACCCCCGTTGTGCCTCCCGATGAGGTCTGTGACAGCGGAGCGGATGAGGACGGCGACGGCCTCATAGACTGCGCCGACCCGGACTGCGCCGCAGACCCCGCATGTGTTGAGACAGACTGCGCAGACGGCGCTGATAACGACGGAGACGGCCTCACGGACTGCGCCGACCCGGACTGCGCCGCAGACCCGGCATGTGTTGAGACCGGTGAATGTGACGACGATGTTGACAACGACGGCGACGGCCTCACGGACTGCGCCGACCCCGACTGCGCCGCAGACCCGGTCTGCGAGGCTGAGGTAGATGGCGGCGGCGGCGGATGCGCTATTGCCAGCACGGCAAGCGCAGGCACAGCGGCGGCTAATGCGCTCGTAGTATTGATTCCGCTTCTCGGCATCGGGCTTCGCTCCATGCTCAGAAGGAGGGAAGAGTATTAACGCTGTATAATAAGGTAAGGGCGGGAGCGACCCTCCCCCCCTCCGATATGAAACTGAGACCGGGGCGTCCCACAACGGGCGCTCCGGTTTTTTTGTTCTTTGCGCTGCCTGAGCTGTATATAGGTTTTTCTTCTGCCCCAGACCGAAGGGCTTTTGTGTGTGGTTTGGCCCGGTACCGGGTCATGTCTTCGATGCAGTTTGGTAAGCCGGTGCGCTTTGCTTGGTTGCACAACGGTCTCTTTTTTCGATGTACGCCTCAAAGCGTGATGGTTGTACGGAGGGTTAGGTGAACGGGTATCTATATTTAAAAGAGAAGGTTTAGGTCTTTACGTGGGTGGGGGTGTGACACCGGTCAATGCCCGATGCGCCCTGCCGACCGGCTCTGGGACTTGGCGAGCCGGGGGGGCTTGATTCGGAGCATCTTTTGCGTTTCTATGTAAATTATCCTTCCTCTATTATCTCGATGTTGATGTTGTTATCTTTCTTGAACTGCTCCATCATCTCTTTAACAATCACTTGGTTTTTTTGTGCTGTTATGGTGTGGAGCAGAGCCCTTTTGATTTTTTTGTAGGGCATTTTCCGAATTTCGGAGATTTGCAGGATTTCAAATTTATCTCCTGATTCCCGAATGTCGCTGAGGCTGCCGACTTCTAATTTATTAAAAATGTCCTTATCGCTCTTTCTGAGTGACTTCTGGTTTACTGTGACTTGTTTTCCGGCGGTAGCGTATTCGGAAGCTATTTTTTCAAAATCACCTCCTGCAGCCACTTTTTTGTGTATCTCTTCGGCCAGGGCTTTGTCGGGGGCGATTATTCGCTTGACAATTACGGTTGTGAATTTCTTAATGTTATCGTTGTAGTATTTTCTGGCTTCTTCGTCGGTGATTTGCGAAGGTTTGGGCAGGGCGCGCATGATGTCGCTCTTTATTGTCATTATGATCAAATTCTTTCTTTTCTCTTCAGGCTGCTTCGTAATCTTGGGCTTCTTGTCTATCCCCCGCCTTAGAGCCTCGAAGTAGAGGATTTCTTCGTTGATTAATTCTTGGAGCCTCCTTCCCCTTAAATCCTCCTTATAGATAGGGGTATTGTTAACGCGGGCCACCAGGGTTTTTTCCGATTCGGGAATTTCGTATCTCGGCTTCTTCTTTGCGGGTGCCTGTATGGGGGGAGGAGCCTTTTTGGTTTCGGCTTTTTTCGGCTCTTCCTCCTTGCTGCATCCCGCGACGCTAAGAATTAATACGACCAATATCACTACAAGCTTTTTCATGTTATTACCCATCCGTTAGTGAGATTTTTGTGTCGTTAAGCATGAAAGTTAACAGAATATTCAGCTTTACGCAATACATAATTTACATGGGTTTTTCCGATTTACAAGCCTTTAGTTATCGGGCTTCGTAATATTTCGAAATGCATCAGTTTTTTTGCCTCCTCCAAAGGGCGGTCGTTGTGCGGCAGGCCTGGGAGCCGGGCCGAAATCATGGAGAGCGGGTATAAATGGATCACAAAGCCATGATCCTGCCGCTCCCCGAACGCCTCACGATGAGGTTTGCGACGGCGGATTTGATGATGGCGGCGGTGGCGGGAGATGCGCCATAGCGAGCGCTGGAAGCGCAGGCACAATGGCGGCCGACGCGCTTGTTGTTTTGATCCCGCTTCTAGGCATCGGGCTACGCTCCATGCTGCGGAGGAGGAAGAGGCTAACGCTATATAATAAGGTAAGGGCGGGAGCGACCCTCCCCTCTTAAAAATGAAACTGAGACTGGGGCGTCCCACAAAAGGCGCTCCGGTCTTTGTATGTGGGGGTGTGACCGCCCCTAATAAAGCCCCCCTGAGACGATAATCCGGGCAATCGATAGAGCGATTGACTTGGTTCGATAGTTTCATTATAGTTGATTCGCAGGAGGACTCCTCTCATTTATCAGGGTGCGGGGCATAAGGATGTCGGTACCCGTCTCATTAAATCATAAGGGGGTGGCGTGCCTTGTTAATACGCAGATTATATCTTCTCTCCGCCGTATTGTTCTTGCTAGGAGTGTTGTGGGTTTCCTTTTCTTGCTCAGGGGGCGGTGGCGGTGGCTCCGATTCAGGGGGCCTGCCCTTCTTTACTAACGTCAGGGTCCAGTCCGGCATAGTCGAAGCGGGGAATTTGGGGCAGACCGCGGCTTGGGGGGATTTCAATGTGGACGGGTTCATCGATCTCTTTACGGCGAGCACGGATTTTCCTCCCCCAAATGTCTTTCTCTACAGAAACGGAGCCGCAGCGCTCTTTATCGACCTGACAATGGGCTCGGGCATCTTCGACCAGGCTTTGAGAAGCTCTGCATGGGCCGATTACGACAACGACGGCCTCCCCGACCTTGTCGTGGGCACGATTATGGGCGGCGCCCCGGCAATTCTGTATAAGAACTTGGACGGCTCGGTCTTTATGGACGTCTCGGCCGCGGCGGGAATCACCGCCGTAGGCGGCTCGGCGAACCACACCATTTGGGCCGACTACGACGGGGACGGTCTCGTAGACCTCCTCCAGGCAAACGCCGGTATCTCGCGCCTCTACCACAACGAGGGGGACGGCACCTTTACCGAAGTATCCGCCATGGCGGGGCTTGGCGACTCATTGAGCACGAAGTCAGCCGTTTTCGTCGATTTCGATAACGACGGCTTCGTAGACCTGTTCCTTGCAAACGGCGGCGCAAACAACTACTTCCACAACAACGGCGACGGCACCTTCACCGACATGACCGCCGCCGCGGGTCTTGCCGGAGACCCCGCGTGGAACTCGGCCGCCGTATGCGCCGGGGACTTTAACGGAGACGGCTTTTTCGATCTGTACGTCTCGAACATCGGCTCCTCAAGGAACGCCCTGTACGTAAACAACGCAAACGGTACCTTCACCGACGTGACCCTGGCTTCCGGCACGCAGGACTTCGGGGACGGAAGGACGTGCGCGTTCGTAGATTTCGACGCCGACGGCCTAATCGACATCATGTCCACCAACCACACCACACCCACAAGCTTATTCAGGAACCTCGGCGCAGGAGTCTTCGTGGACGTTGCCCCCGACGTGGGCGTTTCTACGCCCATAGATGTGTTCTCTGCTGCATGGGGGGATTATAACAACGACGGGTTTATGGACGTCTTCCTCACCGGCCATATCGGCATTGCCCTCATGCTCAACAGCGGCAATCAAAATAACACCCTCGTTATTGAGCTCGTGGGAAGCGGAGACGTCACTAATATTTCGGCCATCGGCTCAAGGGTCGAGGTAACCGACTTCGCCGGGGTACAGATGAGGGAGGTGTCCGGCGGGAGGGGCTGCTGCGAGCAGGACATGCTCCCCGTGCACTTCGGCCTCGGCATGGACTCTGAGGTGGACGTCCTGGTGAGATGGTCGGGCGGGGGCGAATGCTTTTTCCCCGGAGTGAATGTTATAGGCGGGGCTAGGTTCGTCGTGTTCGAGGACGGTTGCGAAATTGTTCAGGAGGATTGAGACACCCCTGATACAGCAACCCAAGGCATAGCGGGGACGGATTTGCTAAGTCCTGGAGTCGGAATATATTGGATGTACGGCAATCCCCTCCCTGCTTTGCGATGAATCGCAAAACCGAGACGTCATAATACAAAGCCTGTCAATTTTATCTTACAAAGGGGTTGATTTATGTTTTCTTTTTATATATAATGGCTATGAGTAAGGAAATTATTACCCTTTTCTGCATTAGCTGAGTTGTTTGGATAGCTGAATACTACTGGATGTTTGAAGTTTTTTCAGGGAGGAAACCGGCGGGAGTGAGAGAATTCCCGGTAGTTGAATATAGAATCAGCGGCTTAAAATCTCATCTCCGCCGTTGTTTCTGTTAATTGAGTTGATTTGCCCAAGATTGAGGAGGATGTTCATGTTTTCTAAACCGATTATACACAGAAATCCTTTAAGGAGGATGCGATGAAAAAGATAAGTATTATATTACATGCCTTAGTTCTGATTACACTCTTTACTTTTCTTATATCACTCTCTATGGTCCCCACGGCGGAAGCTGACGTTTACTGCGTTAGCGCCGGACCGGTCACCGCATGCGACGCCGGCACCGCGGCGACATGTGATGGCGGCGTTGCCTGCGGTGCACCATGTGACGTCGGCTTAAACAGCGTCGTCTGTCCGACCATAGCCGTGGCTCTCGCCTGTATTGACACTAATGACGACACAGCAGCCGAAATCCGAATAGGCGTGGGAACCCATGTGGGACCCGGCACGGGCTCAGTTATCGATAACTCTGCCGCCGCGCCCCAGTCTATCGCCCTCAAGGGCGACTTCACGGACGCCGGCTGCACCACACAGGGAAGCGACCCCAACGGCACTGTTATCAATGCGCCCGGCGGCGAACGAGTTTTTGAAATTGATAACTCCTCCGCGAGCTCACTCGCCGTGAGCATTGACCCCCTGACAGTCTCCGGCGGCGTGCCCGGCGGAGGAGACGGCTGCGGCGCCGGTGGATTTCCCGGTGCCGGTGGTAACGTCTGTATCACATCCTCTGGCGCGGGCGGCGTCACCTTTACGTCGGACGGGAATATTTACAAGGGTGGAATTGCTCCCGCCGACGGTGGAGCCATAGCAGTCTTTCCCGTTCCCGGAGGTGGTCCCGTTACCTTCACCAGCATGAACGACACCTACAGTGACAACACCGCCGGTGCAGATGGCGGAGCCATCGCTGCCTTCTGCGGCGGTGGAGGAGCCACATCACCCCTAACCCTCGATATAGACAATGGCACTTTCACCGGCAACACCTGCCCTGGATGCGACGGGGGAGCCATAATACTGCAGACCCTCGACACCTGTACTCTTACCGCGGACATCGATGACTCGACCTTCACAGGCAACACCGCCGACAGCGGAGGCGCATTGGCCGCAATCGGTGACGGCGGTACGCTCATCTTGAACAACGCAGGCAACACCATGAGCAATAACTTCTCCCTGGGAGCCACCGCTTTTGACGCCGGGGGCGCTGTATTAGTAGTAAACCTCTCGACCGCAGCCCCTGTAACGGTATTTCTCGATCAGGACGACATAATGCAGAACAGCGCCACAAACTCCGCGGGCGCGATCGCCCTTATCGCATTCATTGACGGTGCCATCGTAAACGCCACTCTAAGAAAGAACATGATAGGCGTAAACGAGGCTATAGAGGGCGTCGGAGGAGCCATAGGTGTGACCGGCGCGGGTGTAGTCAACCTCAATCTCGAAAACAACATGATCTTCAAGAACATAGCGAAGTCTACCTCACCCGGTCCCATTGTCCCCGGTGGCGGCGCCATGGCAGCCGTCGCGGGCCCAGGAGGCACCGCGGTATTTACGATAAAGTCTACAAACAACACATACGCAGACAACCAGGCGACCTGTGCTCTATGCCAAGGCGGCGGAATATTATACGATACCGACACCTTCGCAGGCAGCACTATCAATGCCGCTCACCTGAACGACATCATCTTCTTCAATGCCAGCACCTTGCCCGCCGAAGAAATCGACATAATCCCAGCTACCGGTACCACCGTGTCGCTCAGGTTTTCTGACATCCAAAATCAGGCAAGCGATCTCGACGGAACGGATTTAGGCTCTGGCGTTGGTTTCATCAACCTGGACGGAACCGTGAAGTTCCTAGACCCCCTATTCCTAGACCGCCTCAACAACGACTACCACATAAGCTCCGGCTCCCCGGCCAACAACGCGGGGACGAAGGTGGTTACGGTTACCGTGGCGGGATTCGAGCTCACGCCTCCTGCTGACGACATCGACGGCGACGCGAGGGACATCGCAATGGGCGCCGACGAGCCGCCTCCTCCGGGACCGGGCCCCGACGTTGACGGTGACGGATTCGACTCCATTGCAGACGGCGGAGCTGACTGTGACGACAGCAACCCCGCAGTGAACCCGGGAGCCGTCGAGATTTGTAACGGCATAGACGACAACTGCAACACCGTGGTGGACGAAGGGTTCGACACAGACGCCGACGGCGTTACCACCTGCGGCGGCGACTGTGATGACACCAACCCCGCCGTGTTCCCCGGAGCCGCCGAGGTCTGCACGAACTCCATAGACGACGACTGCGATGCGTTTGTCGACTGCGCGGACTTAGAATGCAACGGGCTACCCGGGGTTGGCGGAACGTGTCAGTTTGGCACGGAATCAGCCTGTGGCGACGGGTTTGACAACGACGCCGACGGTGCCACAGACTGTGCCGACACGGATTGTGCCGGTCAGGCTTGTGGTGCGGCTAGCACTTGTATAGCCGGAACGTGTCAGTTTGGCACGGAATCAGCCTGTGGCGACGGGGTTGACAACGACGCCGACGGTGCCACAGACTGCGTGGACTCGGACTGCAACGGGCTACCCGGGGTTGGCGGAACGTGTCAGTTTGGCGCGGAATCAGCCTGTGGCGACGGGTTTGACAACGACGCCGACGGTTCCACAGACTGTGCCGACACGGATTGTGCCGGTCAGATTTGTGCTGTGGGTGGCACTTGTGTAGCCGGCTTGTGCGATATTATAGAGTGTACCAATGATGCAGAGTGCGATGAGGACGAGGAATGCCAGGCAGGTTTTTGTGTTCCTTTAGGATGCACCTCTGATGCAGATTGCCCTGTCAACACGGAATGCAAATTCTCAACTATACTCGGTTTCAGTATTTGTGTTGCAAAAGATGGCGGTGGTGGCTGCGCCATAGCCTCTACGGCAAGCGCAGGCACAACGGCGGCCAACGCGCTTGTAGTATTGATCCCGCTTCTCGCCGTAGGGCTCCGGACTCTTATTCGGAGAAGAGAAGAGGACTAGGGGGCTGAATAAAGGGGGGGGGTTGCCTTCCTTTTAAAGTGAAACTCAGACCGGGACGTCCCAAAAAGGGCGTTCCGGTTTTTTTTGGTACACAGTGGAGGTTTCCCATGAAAAAGTATCTTGACATAGAAACCTAAATGTGATGTAATAAAAGTGAGGGTACGGAGGAATTCTTTTTAAATAACTAAGGATATAGCTTTTTTCTTAAAAAGGCTCAATAATTTACGTGGTTGTATATTGGGTATTTGGTTCGGGTTGACTACAAGTTAACAAAGAGACTGATATAATACGCAACTTCAATTTAAGGAGGAAGGATCGATGAGCATAAAGAAAATCTACAGAGCGCTCGGAGCTGTGGTAATTACCATCCTCATAGGGCTGGTCTCTACCATAGCCGTCTCCCAGATGGTGTCTCCCGTGGGGAAAACTACCGAGCAGGCGAGCCAGCTCATATTCTGGTACGACTCCGAAGGCTCAGGCGGTGACCCTTTCACCGACCGGGATACCGCAATTCAGGTCGTGAACGCGAGCGTAGATACACCCACATGGGTCCACGTCCAAATATTTGCGAGCAGCAACCCCGAGCCTGGCAACCCAAACACCGCCGTGCTGTGCCGGGAGACGAACTTCAACGACTTCTACACACCCAACGATATGCATGTCTATTTCATGAGTCAGGTTTTCACTAACGACCCGTCGAATGTAGTATTTGTAGGCGGCTTTAACGGCACGAAGGGGTTTGTGGTCATAACTCCCATAGACGCCCCGGGTACGCGCAACGCCATAGCTCACAAGCACATGTTCGGCAGGACCTTCGTCACCGATATAGTCAACCTAGGCATAGGCTACCAGCTCAACGCTACGGGAAGGGACGCCGTTGATTCTTCGGGAGCGCTCGTTGCCGACGGCACTGTGCTCGACGGCACCTCAAACGCCTACGAGCTTCTCCAGCCCCGTTTTTTGGAGTTTAACTTCCACGAAATAATGCAAGGGCCCTTCGAAAACTTCGCAGATGTTATAAGCATAGTGTTCAGTGACAACTATGACGGCCCGTTCGGGTACGTCGCCGAGCCGGGAGACGCCACCTGGACGCCCCTTATATTCGATGAGTTTGAGAACCCCGTATCGTGCAGCCCTGTGCCCCATTTCTGCTTCATGGACATCGGTCTTAACGGCGACGGCGTTTTTGGGTTTGTGCCTGCAGACGAGCTGCTTACGGGTGAGCAGGTGCTATGCCCGGGCAACCCGAATTTCAGGGGATGGGTAAAGATAGGCGTGAGCGGCCTTAGCAACCCTGAAAACAATATAGGAATCGTGGCTATTACCAACGAATATGTCACGAACCAAATAATAATATCACCGACCCCCACGCCGTTTGATTTTGGGGGCGCATCGTGGATGATTGGGAAATGAGGGAGCTTGCATATCAAATAAAGTTTATTAAGGAGGAACTCTTATGAAACATATTAAGGTATTGGGATTGAGTCTTGCGGCGGTTTTAACCCTTATGCTGACTGCGGGCGCGCAGGTCATAGCCCCCACGGGCGCCACGAACAGGCCGTCCAGCCAGCTCGTTTTCTTCTATGATTTTGATACTACTAACGATAGAGGGACCGCAATTCAGATAACCAACACGAGCGTGAGCACCCCCGTGAACATACACGTGCAGATATTTCAAAGCAGCAACACATCACCGGGAAACCCCCTGACGGCGGTGCTGTGCGCTGAATCCAATTTCAACGACCTCCTTACCCCACGAGACACACACGTCTATTTCTTTAACGACGAGATGGACCTGGAGAGGAACGACCCTTCAAACCCGGGGCCTGTGGGCATTAGTGTTATAGACACGAAGGGCTTTGTGGTCATAACCCCCATAGACGCCCCCGGCTCTAGGAACGCCATAGCCTTCCAGCACCTGTTCGGCGACAGCACCATGAGGGATGAGAGCCTGAACGGTTTTTCCTACAGGATTCCTGCCATGGGAAGGGACGCGGTGAGTTTTTCCACGGCCGCCGTATTGCCCGACGGCACGGTGCTTGACGGGGTATCGAACGGGTACGTTCTACTTCAGCCTGAGATACTAAAGACCATCTTTTTTGATTCTGGTCAAGTGACGCTCGGAGACCTGGTGAGCATAGCGTTCAGGGACAACTACGAGGGGGTTTTTGGCGGATACGCCGCCGAGCCGGGAGACGCCGTGTGGACTCCACTGATATTTGATGAAGACGAAAACCCGGTCTCTTGCAGCCCCGTGCCTCAGAACTGCTTCTTCGACATAGGACTTAACGGTAATATCGGGCAGGCAAACAACCTGCTTGGAAACCAGGTACTCTGTCCCGGGGGCACTGATTTCGGCTGGATAAAGATAGCAGTAAGCGGTCTTGAAGGGCTAGAGAACGAGATGGGTTTGTGGGGCTGGGGATTTGTTGAGTTTTTAAAAGACCCAATTAGTATAGCAGGAGGCGATTGGATGCATGCCGAGGGGCCGAGGACTGTGCCCGTGCCTCTCCCCGAGTGTACCACCGATGCAGATTGCGCCGAAGGTGAGGTATGCGAGGCGGGAGAATGTGTTCCGGCGCCCGAGTGTATTATTGATGCAGACTGCGCCGAGGGTGAGGTATGCGAGGTGGGAACTTGTATTGAGGAGCCCGAGTGTACCGTTGATGCGGATTGCGCCGAGGGCGAGGTATGCGAGGCGGGAGCTTGTGTTGAAGTAGATGGCGGCGGTGGTGGCTGCGCCATAGCCTCTACGGCAAGCGCGGGCACAACGGCGGCCAACGCGCTCGTAGTATTGATTCCGCTTCTTGTCGTAGGCCTGCGCTCGATGCTGCGGAGAAGGGAAGAGGACTAGGGGGCTGAATAAGGGGGGGTTACCTTCCTTTTAAAGTGAAAAATAGACCGGGGCGTCCCACAAAGGGCGCTCCGGTTTTTTTGTGCGCTTTCTGAATGTTGTGTTAATATTTTATGTTTTTTTGTTACGTAAAAAAATGGTTCCCTTGAGTTGTTCGCTGACGTGATTTAGCACAGTTCCTTGTGTTGGAAAGAGGGTTAAGATATGGTTCTCAGTTTAGATGAAATACGGGACAACATTGAAAGGGTGAGGGAAGCTATCGCCGTTTCGGCGGAAAAAGCCGGGCGCGACCCCGCCGAGGTTTGCTTTATTGCAGTGACAAAAGGGTTCCCTACCGAAGCCGTGCTCGATGCGCTGCTGTGCGGGCTGAGGGATTTCGGGGAGAACTATGCGCAGGAGTTCCGGGATAAACTACTGAGTGTGTCAGAGCGCTGTGGGGAGGTTGTAAACTGGCATTTTATAGGAAAACTGCAGGCAAATAAGGTAAAATACGTTGCCGGCAGGGTGAGGCTGATCCATTCTCTCGACAGCGTAAAGATCGCCCGGGAGATAGAGAAGCGGTCGGCGAAGGCGGGTGTTTGCACATCTGTACTGCTTGAGGTCAATATAGCCGGGATCCCGGAGAGAGGTGGCATAAAGGAGGCGGAGCTCGGGGATTATCTGTCCAAAATTTCGGTAATGAAGCATGTGGAGGTCAGGGGGCTTATGACCATGGCCCCGCTCTCAAAACACCCTGAGGAGGCAAGACCATACTTCCGTGCCCTGAGGGAGATGCGGGATAGGCACGTGGAGCGCTATCCGCGTCTAAGAGAGCTTTCGATGGGTATGAGCGACGATTACATTGTGGCGATTGAAGAAGGGGCAACTTATGTTAGAATAGGCAGGGCTATATTCGGCCCTAGGGACTGACTTTAAAGAGGCAGCGGCGGCGAAAATGAAAAACCTGGGATTCATTGGGGCTGGCAATATGGCCGAGGCTATGATCAAGGGGCTGGTCGCCTCCGGTGTCCTTGAGCCTCAAAGCATTTTCGTGAGCGATGCGGTCAAAAGCCGCCTGAAAAAGGTCTCAAAGTCATACGGCGTAAAGGTTTCCGATAGCAACACCGAGATTGCCGGGAGCTGCGATTACGTGGTTCTCGCCGTAAAACCCGTGAATATCGCAGAGGTTCTGGAGGAGATTAGGGGCCATATCACCCTGGATAAAACTCTCATTTCCATTGCTGCCGGCGTCACAACCTTCTTCATCGAGGACGCAATAGGGGCGCGGGTAAAGCTGGTGCGCGTGATGCCCAACACACCCGTCCTCGTTGGGTGCGGCGCCTCTGTCCTGTATTTCAACCCGCTGGTCAAGGGGGCTGACAAGTCGTTTATTATGAAGGTTTTCAACTCCTTCGGCGCTTCGTTTGTTATAGACACAGAAGAGCTGATGGATGCCGTGACCGGTCTCAGCGGGAGCGGCCCTGCATTCGTCGCCATGTTTGTCGAGGCGCTTTCTGACGGCGGGGTAAAGATGGGGCTGCCCAGGGAGCTCGCCCTGAAGCTTGCGGCTCAAACCGTCCTCGGCACGGCAAGGATATTGATGGAGGAGTCGATGCATCCGGCCGTGCTTAAGGACAAGGTCTCCTCGCCCGGAGGAACCACCATCGAAGGCATTAAGGCGCTTGAAGAAAACGCCTTCCGTGCCGCTGTCGTCTCTGCCGTAGAGGCCGCCGCCAGGCGCTCAAAAGAACTCTCAGGGGGAGGTAAATAGGTGTTCGTACTAGGTAATTTGATTATTGCTGTTGGAAGAGCCCTGGACATGCTTATGTATGTCTACATATGGGTTGTTATCATCAGGGCGTTAATCTCGTGGGTAAACCCCGACCCTTACAACCCCATAGTAAGGTTCCTTTTTAAGGTTACAGAGCCCGTAATGAGCAGGATTCGGAAATACATACCTCCAATTAGCGGCATAGACCTGTCTCCTATAATAGTTATCGTTGCGATATTCTTCGTTCAACAGTTATTTATTCAATCCCTGATTGAATACGGGATTGCAATGAAACGAGGTTTTTGAGGTTGGCCGGAAAACCGAAATACGGCTCATGCACCCTTGAGGTTCATGTTGTTCCCAGGGCCTCGGCAAATGAAGTGGTTGGAATTGTCGAGGGGAGGGTCAAGATCAAGGTCGCATCTCCTCCGGTTGACGGAAGGTCGAACAGGGCCCTTACCGAAGTGGTTGCAAAAAAGCTGGGCGTTGCGCGTTCCAGGGTCGAGATCATCAAGGGTCACCGCTCGGGGCGCAAGACCCTTTTGATTCGAGATTTCGATGACGACCCTTACGACCTTTTATTGAAATAGCGTCGGGTGCTGGCTAGACCGAGGAAGAGTCCCCGATTCATATGCTCGGAAGTATGTATATTGACCTTCGGTATATTGTTAGATAAATTGTACGAGGTTTTCTGAGGGGGGGGGGCAGCCGCCTTTCTTAGGGTTTGAGAAAGCTCATTAATAGATTGGATTGATTGCGCTGGAGGGAATAGGCGCTATTTAGAGTTCTGAGTAAAAGAAAGTCAGAATTGGATTTTTTGTTCGGTGAGTGTTGGTTCAGCGTTTTTTACCTTTGAGAGTTAATTTATAGATTAAACAAGGTAATCACATAATAAAGGAGTGGCGCAGCCGTGAAAATTTCACTTCTAGGCGGAACGGGAGATATAGCGGAGGGCTTGGTGCTGAGGTGGACAAAAGCCGGACACGATATATACATCGGCTCAAGGAGCGAGGAGAAGGCGACGGGAATAGCCGATGGCTACAATAAGCGGCTCTTTGAGCTTGGCATCGAATCTGATATTCAAGGTGGGGTGAACGCCGACGCTGCTGCGGCCTCCGAGGTCATAGTGATAAGTCTTCCCTATGAATACGCCGTTTCGACCCTGGAGCAGATAAAGTCCAGTTTAGAGGATCAGATCGTGATTTCTCCCGTTGTGCCGATGAGCAGAGTGGGGAAAGTATTCATGTATACCACCCCGGCGCAGGGCTCTGCTGCGCAGGAAATAAAAGAGGCCCTGCCGGAATCGGTGAGGCTGGTTTCTGCGTATCACAACTTGCCCGCCTCGGAGCTCAAAGAAATTGACCGGGTTCTTGATTACGATGTGGTGCTGTGCGGAGATGACGACGGCGCAAAAGAGGTGGTGAAAAACCTGACCGAGGAGATGGAGAATCTAAGGGCTCTGGATGCAGGGCCGCTCGAGGCATCGATGATGATAGAAGCGATCACTCCGCTGATCGTCAACCTTAACGTGAGGTATAAACCCCAGCATTTCTCAGTTAAGTTTGTGTGATGCGGTCGGTGGGTACTGAGTTGTAACTAGCCTTTATACTTGGAGAATATCTGGAAAGCGCCTACATGAACTGCACATACCCAAGATGTGTGAGACGTGATTGAGATATGCAGCCTCAAGGGCGTTCCGCTGACCCGGTTGTATGGATAATGGTTTATTCCGGTCACTACTCGCCCATCAGCTGAACGACGATCTTCCTTGATCTCGGCCTGTTGTCGAAGTCCACTAATACTATCTGCTGCCAGGTTCCGAGAAGGAGCTTCTTGGAGCTGAAAGGGACGGTGAGAGACGGCCCAAGGGTCGCTGCTCTCACGTGGGAATAGCCGTTGCCGTCTCCCCACCTGGCATCATGATAGTAGTGTATGTCCTTGGGAGCGATTCTATCGATTGCCCCCTGGAAATCCCTCACGGCTCCGCTCTCGTACTCTATGGTCGTTACCCCTGCGGTGGAGCCGGACACAAAAACGGTTGCTGTACCTGAGCTCAATTCAGAGCGCGAAACTGCATCCTGGACATCACGAGTTATGTCGATAACGTCCGTTTCCCCCCTTGTTTGAAGCTCGATTCCCTTTGTAACAACGCTCATAATGCTTCCCCCCGATTTTCTAAGCGCTCTCTTAGCCGACAAACATATATATTAACTATATTGTCTCCGTTTCCAATACGCACAGGTATGGGAGTGTGTAGGAAGAACTTAATATTGTGGATTTGGTTTAATATGTAACTCTCTTCAATTACGAATTAAATTAATTCGGCTGCTGATGCAGGTTTTATTTGGAGTTGAGCAAAAGCTCTTTGGTTGATATAATCAGAAGCTATGGGCAAAGACACCCCCATGATGAGCCAGTACCGGAAGATAAAAAAGGAGTATCCCGACAGCATACTGATGTTCAGGCTGGGCGATTTCTATGAGATGTTTTTCGAAGATGCACGGGTAGCGTCCAAGATCCTCGGTCTTGCGTTGACATCTCGAAACAAGTCCTCCGAAAACCCCGTTCCTCTGTGCGGCGTCCCATTCCATAGTGTTGAAACATATATTACGAGGCTGCTTGAGAGCGGACACAAAGTGGCTATCTGTGACCAGATAGAAGACCCCAAATCTGCAAAGGGCATCGTTGAGAGGAAAGTCACAAGGGTTCTAACCCCCGGCGCCGTGCTGGACACCGAAAAGCTCGATTCCAAGACCAACAACTTCATCGCCGCCATATGGAAGGGTAAGGGGGGTTACGGGCTTGCCCATGCCGATGTTTCAACGGCGGCATTCAGGACTACTGCGTACCCCACTCAAAGGGAGGTCATTGAAGAGCTGAGCCATCTCGAGCCCAGAGAGGTGTTGCTGCCTGAGCGGCTGTATGAAGACAAAGACCTCACATATTCCATGTCTTCGAGATGGGACCCCCTTCTCACCGTTGTGGAGTCGTGGGTTTGGGATCTGGAAACGGCCAGGGACGCCTTGACCGACCACCTTGGCACAGGCACGCTTGAGCCGTTCGGGCTTGAAGGATACCCGGACGCCGTAATAGCAAGCGGAGCGATCATCCACTATCTTGAAGACACTCAGATGGATGATATGCCCCGCTTCCCGAATATCAGATACTACGACGCCTCCGAGTACCTTTCACTGGACGAGTTCACAAAAACGAACCTCGAGCTTCGATACACCCTGCGGGGAAAGAAGAAGGTAAATACGCTGCTGTGGGTGCTGGACAAGACAAATACCGCTATGGGGGGACGTTTGCTCAAGCAGTGGCTGAGCTACCCTCTTATCGACCTGGATAAGATAAAGCTGAGACAGGACGCAGTAGAGGAGCTCCTGAGCAGCCCGGGGGTTCTTTCCGCTCTTAGGAAGACGCTTCGTGAGATATGCGACATGGAGCGGCTAATGTCCCGGATATGCACCAGCTACGCGAAGCCCACCGACCTGGCGGCCTTGAGGGACACATCATACTTTCTCTGCACGGTAAAGGGGTTGCTTGAGAGTTCTGATTGCGTTTTGCTTGAAAAAATATTCAAGGAGTTCGATGAGTTGGGTGACCTGGCCGGGGAGCTCGAAGGAGCGCTTGTGGAGAGCCCTCCGGGCACCGTGCGTGACGGGGGCGTGATAAAAGAAGGCTACAGCTCCGAGCTTGACGAACTCCGGCTGATAGGCAGTGATGGGAAAAAGTGGATTTCTGACCTCGAAGTGCGCGAGAGGAACAAGACCGGCATAGGCTCGTTAAAGGTGGGTTTTAACAAGGTGTTCGGCTACTATCTGGAGGTTACCAAGACAAACTTGGCGCTGGTGCCTTATGGGTACATCAGGAAGCAAACCCTCGTAAACGCAGAGCGTTATATCACACAGGAGCTCAAGGAGTTTGAGGAGAAGATCTTAGGCGCCGAAGAGAAAATTATTGAGCTTGAAAGAGCCATATTCGAGCAGTTGAGGCAGCGCGTTGCCGCGCAGGACCACCGCGTTCGCTTCACTGCTGAGCTGATTGGAATAATGGATGTGCTTTGCTCCTTTGCAGAGGTTTCGGAGGTTTATGACTACGTAAGACCGGACGTTAACAATACAGGGGTGATCGACCTGCGTGAGAGCAGGCATCCAGTTGTGGAGAGGATGGAGCTGGGTGAGAGGTTTGTGCCCAATGACATACGGCTGGATCTGGATGAGAACCAGCTTCTCGTGATCACGGGCCCCAATATGGCTGGCAAGTCCACCGTCATGAGACAGCTTGCCCTAATCGTTATCATGGCTCAGCTGGGCTGTTTCGTGCCCGCCCGCTCGGGCAAAATAGGTTTAGTGGATAAGATATTTACTCGCGTGGGGGCCTCGGACGACCTGGCACGCGGACAGTCCACTTTCATGGTCGAGATGGTAGAGACTGCATACATTCTCAGGCACGCCACCAAGAGAAGCCTGGTTATTTTCGACGAAATCGGAAGGGGCACAAGCACTTTCGACGGGATGAGCCTTGCGTGGGCCGTTGCCGAACACATATATAAACTCGGCGCAAGGACAATGTTCGCCACCCACTACCATGAGCTCGCTGAGCTTGGAGTGTCTAGGAAGCGCATCAAGAACTACAACGTGTACGTGAAGGAAGAGGGGGGGAAGATCGTGTTTTTGAGAACGCTCGTGCCCGGCGCCACGAGCCACAGCTACGGCATACAGGTTGCGAGGCTTGCGGGGGTGCCCGATGAGGTAATCAAGACGGCGAAATCTATTCTTGAGAAGCTGGAGAAGGCGGGACGGAACATCGACGGCTCCCTGTCGGGAACGCAAATCGGCCTTTTCTCCAAGCTCGAAGACGGCACGCAAGAGGAAATGAGCGAGGACGAAAGGGAGGTTGTCCGGGAGCTCAAGACCCTCGACCCCATGTCAATCACCCCGCTAGATGCCCTAAATATGCTCTCGGAACTCAAGAAGAGATTGAATGAGGGAGGAAATTAGGGCTCATTTCATTCTTTTGCCGTCGAGTTAATGGATAAGGGGCTGACTCTGCGTCCTCCGAGTTGGATTATCCATTACGGTTAACAACCTTACTTCAAATGCGCTTAAATCCGCCTGCCGCAATCACCCACATACCCGACAATATGGTAAATTATAATGAGGGTAGTATATGAGAAATCGATCTCTTGAGCTTGCAAGAAGAAGGTCTAAGCAGTGGAGGATATTCTCTTACTTCATAGCCGGCTTCGTAGTTTTGATACTGTTGCTTTGGTTTCGGATGTCGAGCATCCGGAGCACGGCGTTCGAGGCCGCAGGCGAGAGAAAGGCGACCCTCGTCAGGATTATCCCCGTCGTATCGGAGGGGGTGTGGAGGACGGTCAGTTTCCTGGGCCGGGTGGAGGGTGGACAGACCGTTCAGGTCAGGGCGGATGTTGGGGGCTGGGTGGTGGAGCGGAAGCTACAGAGGGGGGAGGAGGTACAGGAGGGCCAGGCAATAATTATCCTCAAAGACGAGCGCAAAGGGCTTCTTCTCCAGGAATCCGAAGCCAGGCTTGCCTCCGCTAAAGCCAGGCTTGAGGAATTTAGACGCAAGCTGGCCCAGAATAAAAAGCTTTATGGGAGAGGCATAGTTCCTCAGGACACGGTGGATTCCCTCAGCAACGACGTAAGGTCTCTTGAGGCGGACGTTGCCGCCCTTGCGGCTACCTATAACCGGAGGAAATGGGACGTTCGGAGGCTGGTTGTTCCGTCTCCGATATCGGGCCACGTTGTGGAAATAATCCCTGACGTCGGTCAGGAAGTTTTGATGGGAGAAACTGTAGCAAGGATCGTAAATACCTCCAAACTGCGTGTGGTAGCGGGCGTGGACGTCAAGTGGGCAAGACAGATCACCCCAGGTCAGGAGCTTGATATAGTCGTGCCCTCAGGCGGCCGGGGGGAGACGATCAAGGGCCGCGTAACGGGGGTGAGCCCGAATGTGGACGTTACGTCAGGCACCTATGTACTGGAGGCCGAAGTAACCAATGGGGATTATGAGCTCTGGCCCGGAGAAGTGGTGACCTTAAGAGTGCCGGTGGAGCGGCTTGAGGGGGTTGTGAGGGTTCCCCGCAGGGCGGTGCTTTCCGATGAGAAGGAGCTGTTTCTGTTTACATATCTGGACGATAAAGCCATGAGGGTTCCTGTGGACGTCACCTGGCTCGACGCTAAAGTTGGGGCTGTTCGGGTGGAGCAGCTTCCGAAGGGCGCCAAGGTGATTGTGGACGGTCATGCCGGTCTTGTGGATGGAGAAGTAGTGCGGGTAGTCAACTGAGAGTCGCAGGTACTGGAACCCACTTGTGAACATAGCAGAATTCTCCACAAAAAATCCCGTTACCATTAACCTTATAATGGCGGCGATCCTGATTGCGGGCTTTATGTCGGCAATCATTTTGCCCCGTGAGCTGTTTCCATCAATAGAGCTTGAGATCGTCACAATCGATACCGCCTATGTCGGGGCTTCGGCCGAGGATATCGAGAAGCTTGTAAGCATACCTATCGAGGATGAAATAAGTGACATTACGGGGATTACCGTCATCCGGTCGGTCTCTTCAGAGGGCCGCTCCCACGTCGTTGCGGAGATCGACCCCAGAGAGGATGTCACGCGCATTGCCGAAGAGATAAGAACTGAAGTGGCCAATATGAAGGGCACACTTCCCGAGGATGCCGAAGACTCCATAGTGAAGGAAGTAAAGCCCAGGTTCCCGGTAATCAGCATCTCCATTGCGGGCGACGTACCGAGGGAAGAGCTAAGGTCCCATGCAATAGAGCTGAGGGACAAGATGAAGCTCGTGGACGGTGTCGAGAGCGTCGTTGCCTCAGGGCTCGGCGACCCCGTATTTTGGGTTAAGGCGGACCCCGGAAAGATGTACCAGTACGACATCGGCATAGAGCATATCGCCAGCGCTATAAGGAATAAGAACCTCGATCTCCCCGGCGGAGCATACGAGCAGGGAGATGTGGAGTTCCTGATTCGTACCCGGGGGAAGGTGCAAAATACGGGTGATTTGCTGAACATTCCAGTCAGGAGGAGCCCCCGGGGCCGCCACGTGCTTTTAGGCGACATAGCCACGGTGGAGCTTGGCGAAGAGAAGACCCTTACCACATCCAGGGTGAACGGTTTGCCCGCAATCACTTTCTGGATAAACAAGCAGCAGATTGCCGATGCCGTCGAGACCGTCGAAAGGGTGCGCGAGAAGGTCGAGAAGTTTAAGAGAGGGCTTCCGAGGGATATAGAAATTTTTGATTCTAACGACAGCTCGTACTGGGTAAAGCAGCGGTTTAAAACGATGGTAAAGAGCGGGGTAATCGGACTTGTGATTGTGCTGATAGTGCTCGCGTCGTTTCTCGACCGTCGGTCTGCGGCAATGGCCGCCCTGGGCATACCGGTGTCTTTTTTCGGCGCATTTATCCTGATGCACTTCTCAAACATCACCCTTAACGTGCTCTCTATGTTCGGCCTCATTATGGTGCTCGGGATAATAGTTGACGACGCCATTATAGTGGTCGAGAACATCCAGCGCTATATCCAGGGCGGCCTTCCTCCCCGAGAAGCGGCAGTTAAGGGTACGATGGAAGTGGCCAGGCCCGTTGTGGCTGCCATACTTACCAATATAGCAGCCTTTCTCCCGCTTCTCCTGGCTACGGGGCTCATTGGCAAGTTTATATCATTCATCCCTATGGTGGCTATTTTTGTCCTGGTGTTTTCACTGGTTGAGGCCATGCTTATCCTTCCTTCACACTGCGCCGACTTCCTTAAACCCCACTCTCCGGGGAGACGTTTAAGGGGATGGGTTTTCCGGTTCCGCTCGCAGTACCTCAAAGCCCTGTTCTTTGTTCTGCGTTTCCGATACGTGGTTACGGCCTCGTTTTTGGCGATCTTGATTCTCATGGGTGCCGTCCTGTACAAGATGCCGCTTGTGCTTTTTTATGCCCGCGACATAAACCAGTTTGTCATCAGTGTTAAAAACCCAACCTGGTCCAGCCTCGATGATACAAAAGCCTCGGTGGCCGAGATTGAAGAGGTTGTCAGAGATACCGCCCCCAGTGGTGCCCTCAAGAACACCGTGTCAATGATTGGCATGGAGCTTTCAAAGAGGGCGCCTGAGTTCGGAGACCACCTCTCTTCGATATTCGTCGAGTTCGAGGACTTCGACAAGCGTAAAGAAAACGGCCTAGAGCTCATGAGGGAAATGCGGAGCAGAGTGAGAGAGCAAATAGTGGGGCCCATTGTCATGGATTTCATTAAATCCGGAGGTCCCCCCGCCGGTAAGCCGGTCGATGTGCGCATACAGGGTAAGGAGTTTGATACCCTGGAGGAAATCACCGCAGAGCTTGAGGAATACCTCGGGACTGTTCCCGGTGTGCACGGGGTTTCCGACGACATAGTATGGGGAAAACCCGAAGTGCGAATCGAAGTGAACGAGCCCAGAGCGGCCCTCTACGGGCTTGACACCGTGACCGTTGCCAGGGCCGTAAGGGCCGCTGTAGACGGACTCACCGTCGGCTCTACCAGGCTGGGCAGGGAAGAGGCAGACATTGTGCTTCTGTACGACTTTTCGGAGGGAGACCTCTTGATGCTCCTTGAGACGTATCAAATATACACGTCTGAGGGGGGCTGGGTGCCGCTCGGCGCAGTGGCCGACTTAACTGTGAGTCCCAGCAAGCTCAGCATCTCCAGATATGATATGGAAAGGGCCGTCAGCGTTACCTCCGAGATAGACCAGAGTGTGGCTACAGCCTCGGAGGTGAACTCGGGGGTGGAAGGTTTCCTTAACCGGCTTCTACGGTCTTTCCCTGGATACACATTTTCTTTTTCCGGCGAGGAGGCCGAGACCAGGGAATCGATGAGAAGCATTTTCAGAGCCTCATGGATAGCAATTCTGCTGATTTACATCATACTGGCAAGCATCCTAAAGTCGTATTTTCAGCCCCTGATTATTATGGCCGTTCTTCCGTTTACGGCAATAGGGGTTGCTGTGGGGATTCTCATACGTAGTGAACCCTTGACATTCCCTGCCCTTATCGGGATCGTCGCGCTCCTTGGAATTGTGATCAACGACAGCCTGTTGCTCGTGGATTTCATCAACCAGCGCAAAAAGAAAATGGGCCGTATCGCAGCAGTCGTGATGTCCTCGAAACACAGGTTCCGCCCCATTATCTTGACCACAGTCACCACATTTGGAGGACTCATCTCGCTGATGTATCACACGCGTGGGGAGGCGGCTTTTTTGGCCCCGATGGCGGTTGCGCTTGGGTTTGGGCTTGTTTTCGCCACTATAATAACGCTTTTCCTCATCCCCTCGCTTTACCTTATGCTGGATGACGCCGGGGTTTACCTGAGGGGGGAATTTAAACGGCTTTTTGCTAAGGAATGATATTTTCTCACTCCTGCCACCCTCTGCGGAAGCTGTTCGGTGCGTCATGCAGTATGAAAGGTTTTGTGTGCGGAATTAAGGAGTTATGAAGGGCCGGGGCAGAGGTTAAGGACTTTGCAGTATGGGCATTACGTCCTGCTTCGATTCGTTACGCGTGCCGGGAATAAGACAGTGGCGGTTAAGCACACTCCCGTATTCATTTCGGTGTGATTGAGTTAGCTCGATGAGTTTCCAATGTAGCCGTTGTGCTCGAGGTAAAGCACGATCTTTTGTGCCGTCTGTTCCAGAGTCGTCTTAGACGTGTCTATATCGAGCTCGGCGTTCTCAGGCGGCTCGTAGGGGTCGGTTACGCCGGCGAACTCTTCTATCTCCCCGGATTCAATCGCAGCGTAAGTGCCGTGTCTATCCCTTGATCTGCGAAGCTCTTCTTCAGCGTAGAGATGCACTTCGATAAAACTTCCGTTTTGAGCGATCAGGTCTCTCGCTTCGTCCCTTGTGGATTTGGAAGGGGCGATGTAGGCGCATATTGCGATGCCGCGGTTCTTGGTGATCTCCTGAGCTATGAACCCAAGGCGCCTCACGACTGTATCCGCTTCCGTCCTCGAGTGTCCGAGCTCGTTGGATATGTACTGCCGTATGGCGCTGCGGTCCAGGAGGGTCACCTGTTTGTTCCCGTACTCCAGGAGCTTGGAGGTGAGAATGCTCGCCACTGTGTTTTTGCCTGTGCCGGGAAGCCCGGTAAGGAAGATGGTCACTCCCTGGCGGTCTCTCGGGGGGTGCGTGCGTCGAAGCTCTTCGATTACCTGCGGGTACGAGAACCACTCCGGGATCTCCAGGCCCTCACGAAGGCGTCTCCTGAGCTCGGTGCCTGAAAGCGACAGTATCTTTGCGTCTTCAGCAACCTCTGAGCGGGGCATGTAATTCCCCAAATCCTCCACATAGACCATTTCTTCGAAATCGACCATCTTTATTTGCAGCTCTTCCTCGTACTCGCTCATTAGCTCCTGCGCCCCGTAAGGGGGATAGAACGGGTTTCCCTTGCTGTCGGCGCCCGGCCCGGCATGGTCTCTTCCCACTATGAAATGGGAGCAGCCGTAGTTCTTTCTGATGATTGCGTGCCACAGGGCCTCTTTAGGCCCGCCCATCCTCATGGCCAGCGGCAGGAGGCTCAGCATCGTGGAGCGGCGCTCGGGGTAGTTGGCGATGACCGCCTGGTAGCAGCGCACCCTGGAGAAGTAGTCCACGTCGCCGGGTTTCGTGAGCCCTACCACCGGGTGGAGCAGCAGGTTTGCGTCTGCCTTTTTGATCGCCCTCCGGGTAAGCTCCACATGCGCCCTGTGGAGCGGGTTCCTCGTTTGAAAGGCGACCACCTTCTGCCACCCCTTCTTCTCGAACTGGGCCCTCAACTCCGCAGGGGTGTAGCGAAGGTCTCTGTATGTGTGATAAGGGACGGGCTCAATACCCTCGATAGAGCCGCCCACGTAGACGGGGTTCGAGCTGTGGAAAAGGTATGCGACGCCGGGGTGCTTGTCGTCGGTCGTGCCGAATACGCCTTGGGCCTCTTTACGAAGATCAGGCTCCCAGATGTCCTTGATGTTAAGTACCGCTATTACCATCCCTTCAGGATGGCGGAGAGCGACTTTGCCCCCGGCGGTAAGCCTCTCGGCAAGCTCAACTGTGACGTCAAGCATGATGGGCATAGGCCAGAGCGTGCCGTCCCCTAAGCGCATCTTCTCGCAAACCGAATCGTAGTCGTCCTTTGCCAGATATCCCTCAAGGGGTGAGAAAGCCCCGTTTTGAAGCAAGTCGAGGTCCCAGGACTGTCGCTGCGTCAGGTCCCAGACGGGAAGGTCGGGAAGCTCTTCTCTGAGCTCCTCAGCCCTTTTCTCATCGACGATCAGCTGCTTCAACTCCCCTCCATGAGAGGGCATTAATTCTATCATGGCGATTAATTATTCAGCGTTTCGGGGGTATTTCAAGTTGGCTCGGCAGTTATTGAAATTGTATGCGCGGTGGAGCCCAATTTTACCTGAAAACAGGTTCTTCTTTTAGAAATGAAGGGGTTCGAACATATACGGGAATACAAGCTGACAGAGAAACTCGCGAGGGCTGCGCTTAGACTCAAATGGCAAAAAAGCATGTGCAATGCTCAGGGGGCAATGCCCGGCGCTTATCGCACAAGCGAAGCCGTTGCGCCCGATGCCAGGTCGCGAAGCCTGATGAGGTGGTCGACGATTCTCTCGGCAAGCTTCCTATCGACTTTTGTTTGATCTATAGGTACCTCGGCCGCTACACGGGTTGTGTTGTAGCTTAGGTCTATGTAGTTAGCGCCTAAATTTATCAGGGCGTTTATCTCGTTTGCAAACTCCGATTCCGAGGGGTTCGGTCTTTCAATGCGGGCGTTTGCCTCTAGGGTTTTGGGAAGCATTTTTGGAATGCTTATCTCAACGGTCATAGTCTGCCCATCATAGCTTATAACGTAGTATTCTACACCCTTGTATGTTCCCCCCCATTCCTCGGGCCAGTTTTCATCCTTGGCATCTCCGGGGGCGTCTACGGGTTCCGGAGCCGGCGAGTACGCGGCATGGGTTTCTACGTCGGGGGTTTTGATATCCATAGTGGAGCGGCTCCGCAGGATCAATACGACTACTATCGCTGCGGCTACTGCCAGAACTGGGTGACCAGCCAGGCGTTGCGCGACGATGCGGCCGTCGCCCGTCCGAATTTTTGCAGCCCGCAGCAGCTTACCGAATTGGCGGTGCGGAATGAGGTTCCGGTGATGGTCAGTACGTACAACGAGCCGCTGATTACCGCGGACTGGGCGGTCGAGGTGTTCAAGCCGGCCAGGGCGGCGGGGATTCAGTGCGGATTCGTGAGCAACGGCAACGCCACGCCGGAGGTGCTGGAGTACATTCGGCCGTACGTGGACCTGTACAAGGTCGACCTCAAATCCTTCGACGATAAGCACTACCGTCAGCTTGGCGGGATTTTGCAAAACGTGCTGGATTCGATTCGTCTCATTAAGAAGATGAACTTTTGGCTGGAGATCGTGACCCTGATCGTGCCGGGGTTCAACGACAGCGACGAGGAACTGCAAGAGATCGCCGAGTTTCTGGCGGACGTGTCGGTGGACGTGCCGTGGCACGTGACCGCCTTTCACCCGGACTACAAGATGACCGAGCCGGGTCGTACGCCGGTGGAGACGCTGATTCGAGCGTACGAAATCGGCAAAGAGGCCGGTTTGCGCTATGTCTATCCCGGCAATCTGCCCGGCGGGGTGGGCAAGCGCGAGTGTACGTTCTGCCCGTCGTGTGAAAAACTGCTGATCCGCCGCCGCGGGTTCGTCGTCGAGGAAAACCGCATGAAAGGCGGGGCCTGCCCGTTCTGCGACGAATCCATACCAGGCGTGTGGGAAGACAACCCGCCGAACAAGACCGTCGGCGCGGGGATTCCACTTCCCATCGCGCTACCCGAGGGGCCGTGCGGGTAGAGGATATGGGTGATGGGTGCCCCATTCTTCGCGCAGCGAAGGGTGGGGGACGGTAAGGCATACAATCGACGGTTCGTCATACAATCGGCCACGACCCATCCCAGTCCATCGCGATCGGAGACCGATCGTCGATTTCGTAGTAGCGATAGCTGCTCCATCGCCACTGCTCCGTACGATCGACGAGCCCTCGCGTTATCGGATTCTTGTGAATGTAGTCGAGCTTCTTGTGGAACGTGACTTCGGCCGTG
>JADFKM010000056.1 GCA_022564935.1 Candidatus Dadabacteria bacterium | reverse complement strand
AGGGCTTAATCTCAGGAGGAAACGCAAGGGAAAAGATAGAGACTTGGAGGAGGGGCTACAACGAGTTCAGGCCCCATTCGGCACTGGATAACATGACGCCTAAGGAGTTTGTGCAGAAACATCAAAAAACGCCGGAAATCTCTAATTTTTGCGGTACAGCTTTTGGGTGAGGATCAACCAAAGATGTTTTATAACTTAAATACTGGACCGATTATAGGGGGGCAGGTCAAAGAATTCCTGTTATGTAAGGTATAATAATTGCATTTATTATTGTAAAGGAATGTCAAAAGACACATACTTGATATAGGTGATTTATTTTGATATCTTTGCCGGAACCGGACTATGCCGGACCGCTCAGTCCGTGAGTCTTTCGGAGCACGTACTGCGAAGTGTGGAAAGACCTGACACATCAAATTGAGCACATCGCAAAGACAAGCTGCCTTTATTCTTGAGGGTAAGCAATATGCATTATCACTCTCTTTTCTTCATTGAACTGATCCGGTAGTTAAGATTACCCCATTGCAGAGAAAGAAGGGAGTCATTATTGGTATGATTGAAATTTATAGCCGATTTATTTCTCATCGTTTATCTCGACATGTTACTCGGCCTTGTATATAAGAGAAGGAAATAAGATTATTGTCTATGGGACGCGAAAATGGGAATAGGATGTCATCCCTATGTTGAGTAGCCTATTATGACTTTAACCTCATGTACTTTGAGTTGTGATAAGGGGATTTCTTCATCTGCCGGCTGTACCGACTACATTGATAAACCCTCCTGCACTATGACATTTTTGCACAAATACGATTCGTCGGAGAAGGAAGGAATAAAATGAGAATCCTTATTGTAGATGACAAAAAACACAATCTCAGCCTCATGGAGAGTGTGCTCAAAAAGAGCAAATACGAGGTAGTTACGGCTTCTAATGGTGTCGAAGCGCTTAAAAAACTTTTCTCCCAATACTGTGAAATGGTCATCTCCGACATTTTTATGCCGGTGATGGATGGATTTACGCTATGTAGGAAGATAAGGAACGACAAAAAGCTTAACAATATCTATATCGTGTTTTACACGGCTACCTATACCGATGAAAAAGACGAGGATTTTGCCTCCAAATTAGGGGCGGATCTCTACCTTAAAAAGCCGATGGAGCCCACTGAATTCCTAAAGATCATAAATCGAACAGTAGAACAGATCGAAAAGGGAATTTTAAAGCCCAAGAAACCCAGTTTCGGCGACAAGGCCGATGACTTCCAGCACTACAGTGACCGGCTGGCGGAAAAGCTTGAGAAGAAAGTAACGGACTTAGAAAATGAAGTAGCCAAGCGCAAAAGGACTGAGGAAGAGCTCCAAAAACTCAACGTTGAGCTTGAGCAGAGAGTGCTTGAGCGCGGCGCCGTGCTCGAAGCTCTCAACGAAGAACTTAAAGCCTTCAGCTATTCCGTATCTCACGACCTGCGTTTCCCGCTTCGCACGATCAAGGGCTTTGTAAATATGATAATAGAGGAATACTCGAACCAGCTAAAGGGAGAGGGACAGCGCCAACTGAAGATTATCTATGACAGCGTACAAATGATGGAAAAGATGATCAATGGACTTTTGTCTTTATCCAGCATGGGACGCCAGAAAATGGAGCTGTTTGAAATCGATATGGAAAGACTGGCAAATGACGTGTTCAAGGAACTCAGATTTATCAACCCCGGCCGAAAACTGGATTTTAAGGTTGGCAAGCTCCCTAAGGCTTATGGCGACCCCGTCATGATCCGCCTTGTCTTGATGAATCTGATGTCAAATGCCATCAAATTTACCGAGCACCGGGATACAGCAATAATTGAAGCGGGCAGCAAAGTATCAAATAATGAAATAATCTATTATATTAAGGACAACGGAATTGGGTTTGATAACAAATATGTTGACAAACTCTTCGGCGTATTTCAGCGGCTTCATTCTCACTCTGAGTACGATGGCGCCGGCGTAGGCCTGGCAATTGTCAAACGAATCGTCAATCGGCACAAAGGACGGGTATGGGCGGAAGGAGATGCAGGTAAAGGCTCAACCTTTTATTTCACATGGCCACAATAGTAACCGGAGTACTGATGCGTATATATCTCTCTCACTAAAAGTTACGCCCAACCGAGTGATTTCAACGTGATGCAGGCATATTATGGATAGAGAACAACGAATTCTAATACTCGAAGACCTCGATACCGATGCTGAATTGCTGCGGCATGCACTTCGCAAATCCGGTTTGAAGTTCTCATCTAAGAGGGTAGAAACAAAGGAGGACTTTAAACGCCAGCTCAAGAAATTTACTCCCGACCTCATTATCGCCGACTATTCACTTCCACAATTCGACGCAATGTCAGCGTTGATCTTGGTCAACGAGCTATTACCCTCAGCGCCGGTTATTATCCTCACTGCGACTACCGGAGAGGAGCTGGCCGCCGATCTGATGAAGACCGGAGCGGTGGATTATGTCCTTAAGGAGCACCTTGCCCGCATCGGCCCTGCCGTAAAAAGTGCTCTTGAGATGAAGCGGGCAAAGGTTGAAAAGGCTCGAGTCGAGCAGAAGCTGCGACGTAGCGAAGAGCAGTTTAGATTGATCTCCGAGAACGTTGCAGATTTGATTGCAGTCATTGACCTCGAAGGGAAGCGTCTATACCGCAGTCCTTCTTACAACGATATTTGTGGTGAATCAGGAGAGCTTCAATATCATGATTGGTTGAACGAAATACATCCCGAGGACCGGAAACAGGTCCAAAGCATATATGAAGATACGATTCGTACGGGAAAGGTGCATAAATCCGAGTACCGGTTCTTATTGAAAAACGGCAATATACACTTCATCGAGTCCATGATGAGCGTTATTAAAAATGGGCAGGTAAAACCCTCCAGGGTTGTTATAGTCTCCCGCGACATCACCGAGCGCAAGAAGGCAGAAGCAAAGCTCGAGGAGATGCTCTCCCAAATTAAAGAGAGCCGCGATGATATGAAATCGATACTGAACCAGCTCCACGTAGGAACCGCTATGACAGACAGGGAGGGGAACATTACATTTCTAAGTCAGGCTGCCGAGCACATTTTCTGGAAAACCGGAAAACACGTATTAGACAGTCACTGGAAGCAAGTATTTCCTTTCTCAAAACAGGAATTAGCACAATTGGAAACAATGTCCAAATGTCCCTTGGAGGGCCGTACCAAAGTATCGGCGCACACAGAGGTCCCAGGGGGACGACATTATTGGATGGAGATTGACGTGCAGGACGACCCGAGAGATTCTCAACGAAAAATTTTCTTCTTTTATGACGTCTCGGATGTTCAAGACCTCAGACGCCTTCTGGATGAAAAGGGGAAGTTCCATGACCTGATCGGAAAGAGCAAGCCTATGCAGCTTCTTTATCAACAGATTCAAGAGGTTGCTCAAGTGGACTGGACGGTGTTAATCGAGGGTGAAACGGGAACGGGCAAGGAGCTTGTAGCGCGGGCGATACATTCTTCGAGCCACCGAGAGAATAAACCGTTCATTGCATTGAGCTGCGCCGGGCTGACCGAATCGTTGTTGACAAGCCAGCTTTTCGGTCATAAAAGAGGAGCTTTCACAGGAGCTATTGCCGATCACGAGGGTCTGTTTGAAGCAGCCAATGGAGGAACTCTCTTTCTGGACGAAATAGGCGATATCTCTACGAGTGTCCAAACCAGTTTGCTGCGTGTTCTACAGGAAAAAGAGATAACGTGTCTGGGGGAATCGAAACCTCGAAAAATAGATGTACGCGTCTTGACGGCAACGCACCGAAATTTGGTTGAAGAAGTTGAAAAAGGGAATTTTCGCTCCGACCTTCTCTACCGGATTCGCGTAGCCAGGATCAAACTCCCTTCGCTTCAGGAGCGGCGTGATGACATTGCTCTGCTGGTTGAATGGTTCCTAGGGCAGTGCCGCGCAGCAACCGGAAAGCCCGTCCATGAAGTGAGCGACGAAGCCATCTGGAAACTTATGGAATACCCCTGGCCAGGTAACGTACGCGAGCTTCAAAGCGCAGTGGAGTTCGCAGTAATGCGCTGTCAAGGATCTGTGCTTCAAGCTAATCACTTACCCCCTGAGATAGCCGAAATACCCACTCCACCCTCCCCATCCCAAACCCCTCATGGTGCTGATGAGAAGCAAAGGGTGCTTTATGCCCTCGAGAGTGCCAAAGGAAACCGTACCACCGCAGCAAAGCTGCTGGGAATAAGCAGAGCTACGCTTTACCGCCGCATGTCGATGCTCGACATTTCAGCGGGAAAATAGCAATTCCTACCAACAAGCACACAAACCCTGTACTGGGAGGAGATATTTTAATGTGTCCACGGGTGATAAGTTATGAGTGGAATTACAGTTGTCGGGTAGATGTGAAATGACGAGTGATTACCTACAATTCATAAATTAACAGGATGGAGTTTCAAGTTTTATAGTCTTCTAACCAATTTAAGTTGCAGAGGGGGAAGGCAACATCGTAGCTTGGTCCGTTAAAGCTCACCATACATCTTACTGAGCTTCTCGATATCCTTCGTATCGCCGATGATGGTAATCCTGTCGCCCGCCTGAAGCACCGTCCTTCCCCTTGGCACAACAAGCTCCCCGCTCCGGTGTATCATCGTGATAAGCGTCCCCTCGGGCATGTCCAGCTCGCTTACTTTTTTCCCAATCATCGAAGCGCTAGAGCTTCCGTGTGTTAACACAACCGAAAGGAACCTCTCCTCCCTGTGGAGTATTTCCTTAAGCTCCTGCTCGGTACGCTCTTCAAGCCACTGCACCATAAACTGCTCGTCGTCGGCATGCTCGGCCAGCTTCGCCAGGATTCGCAGATGCTGTCCGGGGTCGTCGTCCGGACTTACGAGGAAGAAAAACGCATGTATCGGCTTACTGACATCTCCGAACACACCGGCGACATCTTTATCGAGCTCTACCCTTACGCCGTCGGTGGATCTTACGATTACCATTTCAGGGTGGGAGATGTGTGGAAGTCTCATATGGGGGAGAGCTACACCGTGTGAGACGGGGGTGTTTCCTATTCTCGTACCCTGCATGAAGTTGTCGTACAAAATGTCCTTGGCGACTTTTACCCTTTCGGAAAGAATTTGCGAGGCTTGACTTACCACCTCATCAAAGCTCGCCCTGTTTTCCATATTTACAACATGGGCTCTTCCCACGACCATATCGAAGGGGTCTTCCTCACGCAATCCCTTTTCCCTCAATATGCCCCGCAGCTCGCTGTCAAGCTCATCGAAACGGTGCGCGCCGAGCCTGGCAAAGATATGGTAAATGGCGCCTGAGCGGTGTACCTTTACCCTAGCGTAATAGAAATACCAAACAACACCAAGGGTTACCAAGCCGAGAGTAGCCGCTATTAAAACAAAGCCCATCGCCGAGATAAGCCACAGGGGCGCCGCAATGCCTATAATCTGAGTCCAAGGATAAAAAGGAGACCTGTATCCGGGGTCATAGGACTGGATTTTGCTTTCGCGCATGACGATAACAGCCAGGCAGAGGAACGAAAGCATGAGTAGCTGAAATGCGCTCGCGAGCTTCGCAATTTTTAAGGGGTCGAAGAGCAAAAGGCAAAGGATTATCAGAGCCACCGTTAGATATATAGAGTATTTCGGCATCTGGCGCGCGCTGAGGGATTTGAAAATGCCGGGAAGCAGGTGGTCGCGGCTCATGGCCATCGGGTACCGCGATGCGCTCAATATCCCCGCGTTGGCAACCGAGAAAAAAGCAAGTATCGCGGCACCCGTTACGAGCCATACCCCTGTCTTGCCGAAGATTATCCTCGCGGCCGTGGCCACAGGGGTCAAATCCCCGTAAAGCTGCACCTTCGGTATGACCCCGATCATTACGAACATCCCGGCTATGTATATGACAACGGCCGTAGCCATAGCGAGGATTATCCCCAACGGGAGGTTCCGCTCAGGGTTATGAATTTCTTCGGCCACACTGGCCACATTCGTTACACCCACGTAGCTTATGTATACCAGTCCTGCGGTGCTGAAGACTGCGTGCGAGCCTTTGTCGAAAAAGCCGCTGAAGTGAGTTTGTTGTATCTCGAACGACCCGGTGGCTATAAACCACACAAGTATCACAAGGAGACCCACTACCATAGTAACCTGAAAGGTGGCCGACTGTTTGGCCCCGAAAAGGTTTACGGCACCGAAGAAAACGGCCATGGTTATGGCTACAGGCAGGATGTTGATTTCCGGGTGAAAGAGGCTCATATAGGCGCCCATTCCTATCAAGGCGAAAGACGTTTTTAGTATCAAGGCAAGCCATGTTCCCAGCCCTACTACGGTGCCGAAAAGGGGCCCTATGCTCCTGTCTACAAAGTAATAAGCCCCGCCGCCCTGGGCATTGCAGTTCCGAGCTCCGAAATACTGAGCACTGCGGGAATAAGTGGGAGCGCGGCTATGAGGTAGCTCAGCACGACGGCCGGGCCTGCCTCGTTAGCGGCGATTCCGGGCAGAAGGAAAAACCCGGAGCTTAAAGTAGTGCCCAGCGCAAGGGCGTAAACGTAGGGAAGGGTCAAATCCTTTTTCATACGCTTGGACTTGTCAAGAATTGACATAGTCAATCACCAGTAGGGCGAGGCTTATCGGCCTGTTGAAGCGGCTCGACGGGGCTTTGCTGCTCAGTCGTTTCGGCTCAGTCATTTTTAAGGGCTTCTAAAAGGGGGCCTGAATCTATAATCTCATTTAACAGTGTCACTTTTCATATTCCTTACCGGTGGCCTTTACCATGCCCTTTGAGTAGCCTATGACTACGACCTTGCCCTCGTCTTCATCCGAAACAAAATCAATCGGTTTCATCTCTTGTATCTCGTATAACTCGTTTAATGTATCGAGGAGCTCCTCTGTCCCCTTGTAAACTCCAACCATATTCATAAGCTCGGGGTTTCCCAGAAAACGCCATTCGATATCCGGGTCAAAGACATCGATAAGAGACTACATATCTCCCTCGGTGTACGCCATGTATGCGTTTTGCACTATTTCCTTGTTTGAAAAAAACTCCATTATATAACCAGCCTATCCGATTGTTTAGACATACTTTCTATTGGGAAATGTTCAAAAGGTTAGACTATACCGAATCGAGAACGTGTCAATCGAGACGAAGGCGACACATGAGTGAAATTTAGGAGGGGATGCTCTTGAGCCGATACCACCACGAAGGCCATGCCAGCACAAGCCTTGCGAATTCTTCGTAGCCTTCGGCTCCGGGATGGCTGCCGTCATTGTTTTCAACCTCCGCCATCCATACCTTAGAGCGCTTTAAGGAGTCGAATACATTTAAGAACTTTATCTTCTTTGAAACCGCAAGTTTTTCAAAAGCCTTTGATATCCTTCCGATAAACCTGGAACGAACCGGATCGGCTACCGGGGGAGGGCCGATCCATAGGGTCTTGTATTCTTTGATGGATTCTAAAACGATCTTTTCTGCTACATGAACAGTATCTGCGATGGTAATTGTCACGCCGTTATCTACGTTTGCGATGTCGTTGAGGCCGAATGAAAATACCACCCGCCCATCGAAATCCCCTTCGAGACGGCGTTTAACCTCGGCTCGCCAGCGCCTGAATATATCATGGGTCGTCTCACCCCTGATCCCAATGTTGTATGAGGTGACATTGTGTCCGGCCGCGAGCGCCCGGCGCGCTACCCTTCCTGTCCATCCGAGGCATTCGGGGTCTCCCACACCCAAAACAAATGAATCCCCCACGAAGCAAATCCTGACGTCTTTACTGTTTGCCAATTAACACATCATCCTTTTACGTGCGATCATATAAACACTTATACCTGAATCCTAATCACGGTTTCCCTGCCAAGAGTCTATATAACATTTACCTGGATTTGATTAATAATGACATCAAAATTATCTCCATGGCAAATATTCGCCTCTGTTTGAACACCTATCCATAAATCGTGTGAATTTACCCTGTCTTCTAATAATAACTTATGCAAATACCATGCCTGCAATCTCCCTATTCACTCTGTCCCTTTCCATATCAGGGTCCTCCACAGCGTATACAGACTCTATCCGCTCAATGTAGCTCGCGGGGAAATTGTTCTGTTTTGCCCCAGTCAATACATAGTACTTGTACCAGGCAAAGGGGAGCACCATATCGTCAATCGCCTCGGGAAGAGCCGCGTATGTAAACGCTTCGATGCAGGCTCCCTCGCACTCAAGCACCACGTTACGAAGTGCGTAGACAACTCCAAGGCCTTCGTAGCGGTCAAGGAGGGGTTTGTCCTCAGGGGCTATCTTGTATATTACTCCATACACGACGTCGAGAGCGCTGCGAGTCTCAAACGCATTACACTTTCCCGAGCCGTCCTTTGGGCTCAAGGTGTGGAACTTGATGGTGTATCCGGCGAGTACGGCCGTACAGCAGGAGGCGGCGCCCGGTATGCGATTCTTCATTCTCCCTATGCACATATTCGACCCGTATGCAAAGTACATCATAACGAGGCAACTGAACAAGGACTTCCTCATACAACGATAATAAAGGTCTAGTTAATGATAGACCATCCGTAAAATCTTTTCCATATAGACTGAATAAAAGAAATGTGTGGAGATTGAAAGCAACGGTTGCGATAAGCAGCAGCGCAAATATACTATTAAAATGGCGAAGTTTACAACAGCTGCCGGGAGCCATACCGTTTTAGTCATCACCGGGGATATTACACAGATGGAAGTGGACGGGATTGTGAATGCGGCCAATACGGACCTTGTGCTCGGCAGCGGAGTCGCTGGGGCCGTGAGAACTAGAGGCGGCCCGACCATACAGGTCGAATGCGACAGGATAGGCCCTATACCCCTGGGTGAAGCGGCCGTAACGGGGGCGGGGGAGCTGACCGCCAGGTACGTAATACATGCCGCGGGAATGCGCCTGGGAGGAAGCGTCTCTGAACAATCCCTCAAAGAGACGACGCGCAGCAGCCTGCTCAGGGCAGATGAGCTGCGCATTAAATCGCTGGCCTTTCCCGCTATAGGCACCGGAGTCGGAGGTTTTCCTTTAAAGAGGTGCGCAGAGATAATGGTAGACACGGTTATCGATCATTTCGAGAAAGGGGTCGGGTCGTTGGAAAAGGTGTATTTTGTGCTATACGACAACGACGTCTATTCCATATTCAACGACTATTTAACATCGGTTACATCTCTCAATTACCAAAACAAAGGGCAAATATCTACATAAACATCGAGGAGCGTATTAATTGTCGGACAATATTGTAGAAGAGCTTGAACGCATAATTAACTCTCGCAGAAGAGCAAGGATTACAAACCAAGGAAATTTTATATTTGCCTCTGTTATGATTCTCATCGAGAGAGACGGAGGGGACTATCGTATTCTCTTCATAAAAAGAACTGAGAACAAAAAAGACGCTTTTTCTGGTCATATGGCGTTTCCCGGGGGGAAAAAAAAGTCAAATGATAAAGACCTGCTGGCCACAGCAATCCGCGAAACGTATGAAGAAACCGGAATTGACCTAACCCTAAAGGGAAGCATATTAGGCCCCCTTGACGACGTGAATCCAACGACACCTGAAGTTAATCACTATATAGTTACCCCTTTCGTGTCCTATCTGGAACACGGCGCCGAGCTAAACACCTGCGAGGATGAGGTTGCCGAGGCCATGTGGATTCCAATTTCACATCTTAAGGATCCGGGAAACTGCTATGAGAAATCTGTAGAGAGAGACGGTAAAAATGTGATTGAGTATGTATATAAATACCGGGATTATGTAATTTGGGGATTGACAGGGCGAATACTGAAACAATACATCTCTTTAACGGGCCATCTATTTTGATACTGGATTTTCTGAGCCTCAGGTGATAGACTTCAATCCTAAATGAAAAAGAGAGGTATTCTAGATGGCATCTGTAAACAAGGTAATTTTAGTGGGTAATCTGGGACGCGATCCGGAGATCAGGTATTCCCCCAGCGGAAAGCCCGTTGCCAACTTCACCATCGCCACTACCGAAGTCAGCACGAGCAAGGAAGGGGAAAAGAGGGAATTCACCGAATGGCACAGGATCGTCGCCTGGGGAAGGCTGGCTGAGATCTGCGGCGAATACCTTACCAAGGGAAAGAGCGTCTATATAGAGGGCAGAATAAAGACACGACAGTGGGAGGATAAAGAAGGAAACAAGAGATGGACCACAGAAATTGTAGCTAACAATATGCAGATGCTCGGTTCCCCCGGAGAAAGGCAAAAAATGGATTCGACCCAGGAAGAAATGGAAGGAGCGAACATGGATATGGGTGACGAGCCGTTAGGCTCCGACGACGTGCCGTTTTGAGGTCCTGACCTTCCCTCCACCGAATCCCCCGGACAAATAGGGCAGTTACCACTGTAGGACATAACCCAAGATCAAGTGCTGTAATGACGACTCAACAAAGCTCCGGCGGCTCAACGAACGTAATCAAGCGCGTGGATAAGCCCTGGGGCTATGAGCTCTGGTGGGCTATAACGGATAGATACGTTGGTAAAATCATACACTTATTGAGCGGACACAGCATGAGTTACCAGTACCATGAGAAGAAGGACGAAACCATGTATCTACTCACCGGCAAAGTATTGGTGGAGCTTGACACCGAAGATGATGCACATACAAAGATCACACTGCTGCCCGGGGATGCATTGAGAATTCCCCCGCTCACAAAACACAGGATGTCAGCGGTCGAGGACTCAGAGATTATAGAAGTTTCCTCACCGGAAATCGACGACATAATCAGGCTTGAAGATAAATACGGGAGGGTGTAGAAGGGCTATGCAGGTAGCGGTAATAATACTGGCCGCGGGCAAGGGAAAGCGGATGCACTCCGAACTACCCAAGGTGCTGCACAGAATCCTGGGCCGCTCCATGCTTAGCTACGTGCTCGATGCCGCAAGTGAGCTGAAAACATTCCGAACGGTAGTTGTTACGGGACACGGCTCATCTCAAGTTAAGGAGCAGTTAAATGGTAAAGGACTGCGCTTTGCCTACCAGGGCGAACAGCTCGGCACGGGCCACGCCGTCCTTTGTGCACGCAAGCTCTTAGCGAACTACCAAGGCGATGTGCTTATTATCAACGGCGACACTCCCCTTATATGTAAAGAAACAATCAATGACTTTACAACCAGGCACAAAGATTCCAAATCTGTCCTTTCGATCCTTTCAACCGTCCTTGATGAGCCTGAGGGCTACGGGAGAATCTCAAGGAGTTCCCGCGGAGATATTAAGAAGGTCGTCGAGGAGAAGGACGCAACTGCCAAGGAAAAGCAAATATCTGAAATCAATGCAGGAGTGTACTGCGTAGACTCGGCATTCCTTTGGAACGCCCTTGAGAACCTAAACCCAAACAATGTGCAGCACGAGTACTACCTCCCCGACATCGTCGATTTTGCCATCAACAGCGGTGAGAATGTTAACGCCGTAATGACCCGGCACAGTGACGAAGTCCTCGGAGTCAATACAAGGGCTGAGCTTGCAGCGGTGGAAACGAAGCTTAGAAACAGGAAGAACAACCGGCTTATGGACGGCGGTGTGACCATCATCGACCCCTCTTCGACCTATATTACTCCAGATGTCAGGATAGGGGTCGACACGGTCATATATCCCAATGCACATATCCTGGGAGATTGCTCCATCGGATGGGGGTGTGAAATAGGCCCTTCGGTTTGGATTGAAGACTCCGTCATAGGACACAACGTGCTTATACGCTTTAACTGCCATATAGTTAAGGCTTCTATAAGCAATTACGTATCGGTCGGGCCGTTTGCCAATCTCAGACCCGAGACGGTCGTTCATTCAAAGGCTAAAATTGGCAGTTTCGTCGAGATAAAGAAGTCCAACATCGGCCATGGCTCAAAAGTCCCCCATTTGTCATATGTGGGCGACGCTTCAGTGGGCGAAGGGGTCAACATCGGCGCCGGCACAATCACATGCAACTATGACGGATTCTCAAAGCACAAAACCGTTATCGATGACAATGCGTTCATCGGAAGCGATACGATGCTCGTGGCCCCGGTAAGGGTGGGGAAGGGCGCCACCACGGGAGCAGGCTCAACAATAACAAAGGACGTTCCTGAGGGCTCGCTGGCCGTTGAAAGGTCGAAGCAGGTTGAGATTAAAGGTTGGAGCAGAAAGCCGAAAAAATCCAAAGCATGATGGTGTGATATTGAGTTTATGTTTGGCGATTTTAGGATAAACCCATAAATATGTGCGGCATATTCGGTTACATAGGCCAGGCATCTAAAACGGTTGAAATACTCCTTGAGGGTCTGAAGAGCCTCGAATACAGGGGATACGACTCTTCCGGGATAGCGGTTATGGAGGGCTCACGTGCCAGGGTCGTCAAAAGCGAGGGCAAGCTTGCTAATTTAAGGCAAAAGCTAAAAGGAATGACCATTAGCGGGCACGTAGGAATGGGTCATACAAGGTGGGCAACCCACGGCGTAGCATCTACGACCAATGCGCATCCTCAGGTCTCAGGCAGTACCATCGTAGTTCACAACGGCATCATCGAGAACTACCGGGAGCTCAAAAGAGAGCTTCTTGATAAGGGTTATGAGTTTTCTTCCGACACCGACACAGAGGTAATCGCCCACCTCATCGAGGAACGAACAAAAGCCGGGATGAGCTTGGAAGAGGCCGTAATGGGCGCTTTCGGAAGGATCGAAGGCTCCTATGCTGTAGTAGTCATGTCTGAGCGTGAGCCGGGAAAAATCATAGGGATAAGGAAGTTTTCCCCTCTCGTGCTTGCAGTGGGAGACGGTGAGTATTTTTTTGCTTCCGACACACCGGCAGTACTACCCTATACCCACGATGTGGTGTTTCTAGAGGACGGCGATATGGCCGTCGTGGACACTGACGGCTTCACCATCACCGACCTTTCGGGGGAAGTTCAGAACAGGGAGACCACGAGGCTCTCATGGGACCCGGTGCTGGTAGAAAAAGGCGGTTACAAACACTACATGCTCAAGGAGATTCACGAGCAGCCGCGGGCCGTTCTTGACACCATAAGGGGCAGGTTTAACGAAGAAAGCGGCGACGTGCACATTGAGGATTTACAACCCGGTCTGATTAAAGATATAAACAGAATAGTTTTGATAGCCTGCGGCACTTCATATCATGCCTGTCTCGCCGGCAGGTACATGATCGAGAAGCTCTCAAGAGTGCCGGTCGAAGTGGACCTCGCCTCGGAGTTCAGATATCGCGAGCCCATGACGGGCGACAACACCCTCGTGATCGCCGTTTCACAATCGGGGGAGACGGCCGATACCTCGGAGGCGCTGCTCGAGGCAAAGAGGGCGGGTGCGAGCACGCTTGCAATCACAAACGTCATCAACAGCAAGATAGCTCGGGACGCCGATACCTCCATCCATACCCGCGCCGGCCCTGAAATCGGGGTCGCCTCGACAAAAGCCTTTACCACTCAGTTAACGGTGTTCTATTTGCTCTCGGTATTTTTTGCGCGTGCCTTAAACAAGATTTCCAACTCAGATGGGCAGGCCCTCATTCACGACCTCATAAAGGTTCCGAAGCAA
>JADFKM010000093.1 GCA_022564935.1 Candidatus Dadabacteria bacterium | reverse complement strand
TCCCTAAGGCCGAGTCCCTTATCGAAGACAAGAAACGGCTCGGCTCCGTCGTGGAGAAGGCCTTTAGAAAAGCCTCCGACAACAAAGGGGCGCTTGGAAAGGTGTGGGATGATTTGTCTACACTCCTGCGGATGATCCGGTTGTGGATAAAAGGCGAGTACACAGAAGTTCCCTGGCGCACCGGGGTGTTCGGGGTCTGCGCCCTGATGTACCTTGTGAACCCCATGGACTTCATACCCGACATAATCCCGGTCACCGGCTTCATTGACGACGCCGCCGTCATAGGGTTTTTCCTGGCTTCGATCAAGAAAGACCTCGATGCGTTCAGGAGCTGGGAGCTGTCCCGACTCCCAGAGGTAGTTGACATCCCCGCAGACTCGGTTAAATAAATAGCCGTCCCCCGCGGACTCAATTCTTTTACGCGCCACCGCAGTCATGCCTCCAAGAGAGATACTCGAAGATTTTTATTTCATAGAGCGGGGCTTTCTTAACGGCAACCACTACATCTACTCCTCAAAAGCACCGGTGCTGATCGATACCGGCTTCATAACCCACTGGTGCCGTACTAAGGACTTAATCGCCGGTGTGGGTGTGGAGATTAGCGAGGTAAGCCTTATAATCAGCACCCACTGCCACTGCGACCACGTGGGAGGCAACAAGCTCATTCAGGAGCTCTCTGGGTGCGGGGTTGCGCTTCATGAGCTTGGGAAGAAATACATGGACACAAGAGACGACTGGGAGACCTGGTGGCGGTACTTCGACCAGGAGCCGGTGTTCTTCGATGCCACCAGGGTGCTGGGGGACGGAGAGATAATCGACATAGGCCCGCACTCCTGGGAGGTAATCTACACCCCAGGGCATGCCAGGGACGCCGTAGCGCTTTATAACAGGGCCGAGAGGCTGCTTATCTCCTCCGATGCGCTGTGGGAGAGCGATATGCCTTCGATGGTTCCGCGGATAGAGGGCGAAGACTCCCTCGATAAGGCCCTTGAGTCTCTGGACAGACTGGAGGGTCTTGACGTGAAAACGGTATTCCCCGGGCACGGCCCGCCTTTCTGTGATATTGCCTCTGCGATCGAGGGCTCTAGGAAGCGCATAAAGGGCTATATCGACAGCCCCGAGAGGGTCGGCCGCGATATTGTGAAAAAGGCGATTGTTTTTTACTTGTTGATGAAGAATACGGTGTCGGAAGACTCTTTTTTCCCCCGGCTCATGGATACAACGTGGTACAGGGACACGTGCGACAGGCTCCTAGGCGGGGAGTACGAAGGGGTCTATAAGGGGATCATGGACGACTTTATCGAGAGGGGCATCGTGCTGAGAAACGACGGAGCTCTGAGCACAGTGGTCAGGCCTTAACTCCCACGCTTCATGAGGTTTCGATGGTTTTGATGGAAGTATCGCGGCGTAAACGGGTCAGCTTGTCGGAGCCTCTTTCGCCTCAAAACTTTGTTCCCCCTATTATGGGTCCGACTTTGTGACACATGGTTTTCAAAGATATAATAATTTACTAAATGATCTGATTTACCGGGACTCTATCATGAATGCTACTCCGCTAAAAGAGATTCACTCAATTTCCGGCGCCGAGTTCGGCGAGTACTCAGGATGGACTATGCCCGCGAGCTACGGTAACGCGGCCGAGGAGTACAGGACGGTCAGAGCAAGGGCCGGGATTACGGATTTGTCCCATCGGGGAAAGCTCAGGATAAGCGGCAGGGACCGTGTCAAATTCCTGCAGGGGATGTTGAGCAACGATGTGGAAAACCTAGAGGTATGGAGGTGCGTGTACTGTACGATGCTTACCGTTAAGGGGCGGATGATTACGGATATGAAGGTACTCAAGGAAGCCGATTCATTCCTGATAGATCTTGAGCCGGGTATGAATGCGAAGATCAAGGAGCTGCTGGAAAAATACAGGCTATCCTATAAGGCGGATATTGATGACGTAACGCAGGAGCTTGCGTTGATTTCTATCAACGGCCCCGGCTCGGGGCGTATTGTCGAGAAAGCTTTCGGGGAGCAGGCCGGCGAGCTTGTAGAAAACGGGTTTGTGGAAACGAGGCTTGATGATATCACCGTGACCGTGGCCCGGACGAGCCGCACGGGTGAGCTGGGATTCGACCTGTACGTACCGGCTGGAAACGCCCCTGAGGTGTGGGAGTCGGTATTTGGGATCGGGAAGGAGCGAGGCCTTGCTCCTGTGGGTCTTGAGGCGATTGAAGTCCTGAGGGTCGAGGCGGGGATACCGCTTTACGGGGTCGATATGACGGAGAATACGATACCGATTGAGGCCGGTCTCGACCGCGCGATCAGCTACGAGAAGGGGTGCTACGTGGGTCAGGAAGTTGTGGCGCGGATACACTACCGCGGTCATGTCAACTGGCATCTCGTGGGTTTTGAGGTCGATGGTGATGGACTGCCCCCTGCGGGCACGAAGCTGGTTCACGGAGAAAAGGAGATCGGCCGAATCACGAGCGCGGCCTATTCCCCCGCCCTAGAGGGGGTCATTGCGCTTGGATATATAAGGCGCGAGTTGAGGGAGCCCGGCACTGTGGTAAGGCTGTCTGAGGGGAGCGGGGACAGGGCGGCGAAGGTGGTGAAAACACCATTTGTCGCTAATCGATGAACCGCAGCCCTGCCTATTTACTCAATTGTTACTCTCATATTAAATAGCCTATGATTCAAAGTTGGGTACGCACCCACTCAGACCTATTCAAGAATAGGTATAGCTCCTTTATCAAATGGCTATTCCGGGGAAGGGGAAATATAGCTGCGGTGTGGGCGGTACTGGATTCGAACCAGTGACTTCCACCGTGTGAGGATGACACTCTACCGCTGAGTTAACCGCCCTTAAAATTTTTTTGTTTTGGGATCCCCTTCTTAAAACCCAATAAGGTTACATAAGCGGCAATGCTATTCCTCGACGGGCAGTATTTTTTGGGCCTCGTCGATGATGTCGCGCCGCCGCCCTTTCATCTGGAACGTGTGGTTGAGCTTGATCGTCTCGCCGGTGTTCGCCTCATAATACCATTGCGTGTGGGCCGTATTGTGCGGCCCCGACTGGAGCCATATGCAGATACTGATCTCGCCCGCGCCGCGCGGTCCGGCGTCGGCGTCGTTGTTGACAAAAATGGATTCGATGGTGACCCGCACCCTCGTCGGGATGTTGAATACCGTGCTCGGGCCGGGGCTGCCGAGGACGCGAAGGGTGACGGGGTTGCTGGTGGATTTGGAGACTCCCTCCAGTAACACCCTGTAGGTGCCAGGCTTGTAGCTCGCCGGGAAATCGATCTGAAAGAGCCGATAACGGCTCCGGTGCTTCTGTGGCAGCCAAATATAGCTGGTCCCGGCCCAGCCAACGGTGACCTCGGTGTAGCGGCCGTTCGCGCCTCTACGCGCCAGCGACCACACCGCCTCCTGCATGTCCTTCTTGATCGTGTACCAACGGAAGAACAGCCGGCGACCCTTCATGGGCCGAAAGGCGAAGGAGCTGCCCCACTTCTGGAAATCGCCGCTCAGGGTCTGCACCTGCAGAACGACCTGCGTATGGACCCGCCGTTTCTTGGCCTTGGCGAGGGCGTTCTGCTGCTGGTCGAGGGTGCGCGTTTTCTACGGCGTGAGCGTCGACTCTGGGCCCTGTCTCTGGTTCCGATGCTCTTTTCGCTGTTTTTCGTGGCTGTTGCGGCTTCGTTGTTCTGGGTCCGACTCGATGGGATCCACGCGTTCTGGGTCGCATTCTTGCCAGTCATCGAAGTGGGAGGCTGGTGGAGTTGGAGTTGGGTGGGCCCGGCTCGGCTGCTGCTCTGGCTGCTCGGCTGGCTGGCTGTCTTGGGTAGCTTTGCTGTGTC
>JADFKM010000055.1 GCA_022564935.1 Candidatus Dadabacteria bacterium | reverse complement strand
CACTCATAACGGGTTCCAATATAGTCGGGCTGCCCCGGATAAAGGCGTCCTTAAAGGCCATCGACCCGGCCACTTTAAACGCGAGCTCGGAGGAATCAACATCGTGAAAAGACCCGTCGTACAATCTGACCGCCACATCAACAATCGGATACCCCGCTACGACTCCCGTCTCAAGAGCCTCCTTAACGCCCTTTTCCACAGCGGGTATGAACTCCCTGGGTACAGCCCCTCCCTTTATCTCGTCGATGAACTCAAAACCGCTCCCTCGCTTAAGGGGCTCGACTCTTATCTTAACATGTCCGTACTGACCCCTTCCCCCTGTCTGCCTGATGAACTTGCCTTCCGCCTCGGTCTGTTTAGTGATTGTCTCTTTGTATGCGACCTGCGGATTTCCCACATTGGCATCAACGCTAAACTCCCTGCTCAGACGATCTACTATAATCTCAAGGTGCAGCTCTCCCATACCGGATATAATGGTCTGTCCCGTATCCTCCTGGTAACTCACGTTGAATGACGGGTCTTCAATGGTGAGCTTATTAAGCGATATACCCAGCTTTGCCTGATCGGATTTTGTCTTAGGCTCTATTGCGACTGAAATTACCGGGTTCGGGAACTCGAGGCTCTCAAGCACTAAGGCATTTGCCTCATCGCAAAGCGTATCGCCCGTGGTAGCGTTCTTCAAACCTACGACGGCTGCAATATCGCCGGCCTCGACTATTGAGACTTCCTCCCTTTTATTAGCGTGCATCCTCAGCAGCCTTCCTATCTTCTCACGGGTGCGTTTAACGGGGTTAAATACACTATTTCCGGTTTTGATGGTGCCGGAATAAACCCTCACATAAGTCAACTGACCGACAAACGGGTCGGTGAGGATTTTAAAAACCAGGGCCGAGAGGGGCTCGGAATTCTTTGGTAATCTCTGCTCTTCGGCGTCGGTATTGGGATTGATGCCCTTTATCGGAGGGAGATCAACTGGGGAAGGCAGATAATCCACTATGGCATCGAGCAGCCTCTGCACCCCTTTGTTCTTGAATGCCGAGCCGCACAGCACAGGGATAAGGTTTATATCGATAGTGGCTTTTCTTAAGGCACCCGCGAGCTTATCCGCGGGTACTTCCTTTCCTTCTAAGTAGAGCTCCATTATCTGCTCGTCAACATCGGATACGGCTTCTATAAGCTGCTCTCTTCCTTTATCCGCCTCCTCTTGCAGCTCCTGCGGTATATCCACAAATTTATATTGCATGCCCAGGGAAGTTTCATCCCACACAACAAGCTTCATCTCCACTAAGTCTACGATTCCCTTGAAATCATCTCTATCTTTCCATGGTATTTGCAGATAGACAGGATTTGCCGCTAGCCTGCTCCTTATCTGCTCTATCACTCTGAAGTAATCTGCCCCTACCCTGTCCATCTTATTCACAAAACAAAGACGCGGTATCTTGTAGCGGTCGGCCTGCCGCCAAACGGTCTCGGATTGAGGCTCCACGCCCCCGACGCTATCAAAAACAACCACGGCGCCATCCAATATTTTTAGTGACCTTTCAACCTCAATCGTAAAATCCACGTGCCCGGGAGTGTCGATTATGTTAATCCTATGATCTTTCCAAAAACACGTCGTAGTAGCGGAGGTAATAGTTATACCCCGCTCCCGCTCCAGCTCCATCCAGTCCATAGTGGCCGTTCCTTCATGTACCTCGCCTATCTTGTAAGTAAGACCGGTATAGTACAGTATCCTTTCAGTGGTTGTGGTTTTGCCCGCATCGATATGGGCTATGATGCCTATATTTCTAACTGTTTCTTTCGGAAAACTGTCGCTCAAATCAACTTCCTCCCAACTCACCACCTATAATGAGCAAACGCCCTGTTGGCTTCGGCCATTCTGTAAGTGTCTTCCCGCCTCTTAATCGACGGCCCTCTGCCCTGCGAGGCTTCGGTGAGCTCAGCGGCAAGCTTCTGCGCCATGGACTTTCCGGGGGCCCGTCTGGCAGAATTGATAAGCCACCTGATCCCAAGGGACTGGCGCCTGAAATGCGAAACCTCAACCGGAACCTGATATGTGGCTCCGCCGACCCTGCGCGACCTTACCTCCACTCCGGGCTTTACGTTCTCCATGGCTTTGATGAAAACATCAAAGGGGTCATGTCCGGTTTTCTCCCCGATAATATCGAGCGCTCCGTAGACTATCTCCTCGGCCTTGCTCTTTTTGCCGCCGTACATGATCGCATTTATGAATTTCGCAACCACAATATCGTTGTACTTTGGATCGGGTTTAGCCCTCCTCGATGACGCAGGTCCTTTTCTAGGCATGTTTTCAAGTTCCTCAGATATTATTTAGGCTTTTTCGTCCCATACTTGGAGCGGCTCTTTTTCCTGTTTTCAACACCAGTGGTGTCTAATGTGCCTCTTACAATGTGGTATCTCACACCGGGCAGGTCTTTTACCCTGCCTCCTCTAATGAGAACAACAGAGTGCTCCTGGAGGGAATGTCCTTCTCCAGGTATGTATCCGGTAATCTCTATTCCGTTTGTCAACCTTATTCTTGCTACCTTTCTAAGGGCGGAATTAGGTTTTTTGGGAGTGGTAGTATAAACGCGCACACAAACCCCTCTTTTTTGGGGAGAGTTTTGAAGAGCGGGAGCCTTGCTTTTCTTTTTTACCTGCTCCCTCCTAGACCTAATAAGCTGACTTATTGTGGGCATTTATGACCCCTTCCTCCCATTCCATAAAAATTTACGTGAATCTGATATTATGTCCCTGCTATATGGTCTTTGTCAAATTCAAATACTACATAAACCCTTCGATTAAGCAGCCCGTAAAACCTCATTGCCGGTGTCCTTAGAGCGCAGTTTTCACCCGGGCCGACAAAAAAAAGAGGGTAGTATTTTATCCGCTTATTTTCAAAATGCAAATTTGTAGGGAGCTTTATGCTTTTTGATGTAAATATCCCGCTTTATCAACTGTCCGTTCCCACTCATGAAAGTAAAAACGTCCGCTTACCCCACAAAGCCGATTGACACAATTTTGGTAATCATTTAGCTTTTTTCAATGACTAAAAAGGAAAATCCCTTTTTAAACCTCGATGAAGCAGAGATTGACAAAGCCCAGAGCAGCCTCCAATGTCAATTGGTCGAGTTCACAAGCCAATCCGACATTCAGGATCAGCTGGGCGAAGCCTTCTATATTTGGAAAAATGACCCTGAGCTCCTGGTAGAAGACTTTGAAGATGATATTGACGAAACGACTTTTTCAAAATTCTTCGACTGGTTCATCTACGATTTCAAACTCATCAATTATGAAAAAAGGGTTATCGAGCTGTTCAAGGAACGCGAAGGCCCCTCCCTTCCAACAATAGAGGGGTTGATGCTTGATTCATGGACAGCTAGCTTACTGAGTTATTTTGAGGTTGAAGATGTTGCCGCAGGGAATTGGTCAAAAATAAGAGATATATTCACCGGAGAGAACTTTCAAGTACACGACAGGGCATCATCGAAACACATCAGGCATTCGGATATAATTTCAGCAAGAACCCTGATAACCGGCAACCAGTGCTACTTTTCCGGCGTAGTATCAATCTATCCACACAACTTTAAATCCCTTATTCTCAAATATTTCCTTAGGGAATTCGAAGAGTACAAAAAGGCATTCGGCAAGGAAAGAGACCTAAGAGATTACATTCGAGACTGGGGATATTTAATCGGCCATTACCTTGAGGAAATAATAAACGACCCGCACTACATCACCCCCGATGGGGAGGAATTAAAACTTGTCGCCGCGAGATACAAAATAACCGACCGCAATGAGGTGGTAAAAATACTTCAAACCGAAAATTCCCTCTCCGAGCTGCCGGGAGGCTCCAAGGATCTGAATGTGTTTTCGTGGGCAGGGCAAGGAGCCGAGCACTTTATGGGCACAATCGAAGTTGAGAAGACAAAATTCGTCATACAGTGCAATTCAAATAAGTCGCTCAGCGCTGCCAGGACAGTATTCGAGTCGAACTTAGGCGAGTTGATAAAGTTCGAAAAGCGCTACATAAATAAAGCGAGCTTTCACGTGAATAAAAAGGTAAAGAATAAGCCACAGAAAAGGTTGAGGCCTCCCCCCGGGGTTAAGACTAAACGGGAGATGAACACTATACTGGATCAATATTACAAAAGCTGGCTTGACGCGCCGCATGATGCCCTTAGCGGGCAAACCCCAAGAGAGTCACTCGAAACAACAGAAGGGAAACAAAAACTGATTAAATTGATCAAGGAGCTAAAAGATTTCTACTCGAGGGCCAAAGAACGCGGGGAGCCCTACTACGACGTCTATAAACTATTTAAGGAATTGAGGCTCGAAGAGCATTGAACGCAATATCCGTTCTAACAAAGATTAAAGACCTCCAAAGGCTTCGCCAAATCCTAGCGGTTCTGGCCAAATACGGTTACGGCCACATGATTGAGAGGTTGGGGCTGGAGGGCTCCAAAGTCCTGGGGACCATTATTCCTTCCCCGACCGCCCCGAAAGGCACGAACCCGGAGCGAATTCGCAGTGCATTCGAAGAATTGGGACCGACGTTTATCAAGCTCGGACAAATACTCTCCACGCGCCCGGACTTAGTTCCCCCAGATTACGTAGCTGAGTTCTCAAAACTCCAAGACGACGTGTCCCCATTTCCAATAGAAGAAGTAGAAGACCAGATCAGGCTGGAGCTGGGCACTGAAATCCCAGACGCTTTCAGCCGGTTCGATCCGACCCCCGTCGCTTCGGCTTCCCTATCACAGGTTCACAAAGCCGTACTCAAAAACGGCAGGCAGGTGGCCGTAAAAGTACAGCGACCGGGCATTAAACCCCTGATTGAAAGCGACATCGACCTCATGTATTTGCTCGCCAGGTTGGCTACAAAAACAATCCCCGAGCTAAATCTTTACTCACCCATTAAGATCATAAGGGAATTTGAGCGCACAATGATGAAAGAGCTTGACTTCACCATCGAAGCGGCTAACTCCGAGAGATTCAGGAAAAATTTCAAAAACAACGAAGAAATAAACTTCCCGGCAGTGCACAGCGACCTTTCAGGAAAAAGAATCATAACTATGGACTTTATAAACGGCGTAAAGATAACTGACGCCAAAGTCCTGGGTATAGATCAAAAAACGCTCGCGAGACTGGGGCTCCGAGCTGTGATGGAAATGGTGTTTCGGGACGGGTTTTTCCACTCAGACCCCCATCCGGGAAACGTATTTGTGATGCCACACCCCCTTATCACCTACCTTGATCTGGGACAAGTAGGAAGGGTCAGCGAAGACATAAAAAACCGTATGCTCCTGCTCCTGCTGGCAATAACGAGGGAAGATTTCGAAGAGGTGGTTCAAATCCTCTACAGAATAGGGATAAAAGAAGAAGATGTAGACACCGGAGAGTTCAGGAGCGACGTGTTGGACATCTGCGAGAAACACTTCGGAAAGCAGCTAAAATACATTGAGCTTGGTGCGTTTTTAAAAGACATATTCGAGGGAGCTTTCCGCCACAAGATTAGAATTCCGTATGAATACGCCCTAATGTGCAAGGCTCTGGTCACAATGGAGAGCGTGGGTAAAACGCTCGATCCGGAAATCAACATTTTCGAGGAATCTAAACCCTATCTGCTCGAAATCTTTAAAAACCGCTACAGCTTCGAGAACATATCCAAGGACCTTACAAAGGCCCTGGCATACCTGTCCACCACCCTTCAAGAAGCCCCCCCCCAAATAAAGAACATCCTCGATCGGTTGGAGGAGGGAAAGTTTAAGATACGCGTGGACGACGCGGGCGCTGTAAAAAGGGCGCTCATGTGGGAGGCGGCTATCAACAGGATTATCCTGGTCGTGTTGATCGCTCTACTGGTTTTTTCATCTCTAATGCTTCTGATCTTTAAATCCTCATCGGCGCTGGCCGTTTTCTTTGCCGTAGGCGGCTTCGCCCTGGCATCGTTTCTGGGGCTTTGGGTGATTTTATCTATCCTTCGTTCGGGAAGTTGACGTGCGAAGTGTAACGCCACCACGACAGCTCCTCAGGCCACTTGCGGAATCTCAGGGCTCTGACCGAGCTGCCGGCGAAATTCCATAAGACCGCGCCCATACACTGTACAGACCGTCGATAGTACCCACTCTGAGAAGCCATTAACGCCGAAACCCCTATCACACAACCTGGTTTGGCTTCACACGTAATATCCTCGGACTGTGGAGCGGACCGGTCTATCTCAACAAACACATAATCCCAATACCACTGCGCTCTACTTTTTCTCCAGCCACATGTGTAGGCCCGTAGCCTGAGGGGTGTTCAAAAACACCGTGGCGTTCTGGTTGCTCTTGAGGCTCTCGGCCACCCTCATCTGCACATCGAGGTTCTTCCACCTAATGACTTCCGGGGAGATTGACTTTTGAATCAGCCTGTTAGCCTGGGCAACGCCCTCGGCTTCTTTTATCGACTTTTGTGCCTCACCCTCGGCTTTCTTGATCTTCTCAAGCTTCTCGGTCTCGGCCTCGATCAACTTTACCTTCTGCACCCTCTTGGCCTTTTCCTCTAGGTGCACGGTCCTTTCGACTTCCTGTTTGGCGACCTGGACCTCTTTTATCTTCTGGGCTATCTCTGGGGGTAATTCCACATTTCTGAGCTGCACGCCCACTATTTCTATCGAGTTCTCAGATATAACCTTGATCCTCTCCTTGACCTTGTCGGCTATTCCCAGCGCGATCTCCTGTCTCTTAATGGGGATAAGCTCGGCCGGGAAGTTGCCCACTACGTCCCTTACTACCTCTCTGACCGTGGGGTTGATTATTTTTATATCCCACTCGGTGCCCCACCTCGCCACAGTTTCCGAAGCCCTGTCCTTTATCAGTCTGAACTGAACCGTCTGCTCTATGATAATGGGCAAGCCCCTCTGGTCTAAGACCTGTATCGGGGGTCTGTTCAAGATTCCCGCTCTTTCGGTTCTTTCGCTACGGCTGTAGTTAATCGTATGAACCCTCACATCCACCTTCTGTATCCTCTGCATACCGGGGAAAATAAAATGGATGCCGGGCATCTGCTCCTCCGGGCTAAACTTTCCCCAAGTTTTTAGAATCCCCACCTCTCCGCTCTCGATCGTAACGATGGGATTAAACAGTAAAAAACCCACCACTATGATCGCTATTGCGATCCCTATTTGGTTCTTTAAAGGAAATTTCACAGCTCTCTGCCTCCTGATGTATTTTTTGATTCATTCAAAACAGCATTAGTGTACCACAAAAGTTACAGTATAGCTTAATGCAAATCAAATCGACCATACACGAATCAGCGACGAAATCGAACGCAAAAACTCGGGCGCCTTGAATCATGTAGATACTAACCCTTAACTCCCTTGATGCGTCTGTAAACCACAGGAAGCGCCGATATCAGAACCAAAAACAGGTTCAAAGCCGCATCCCCCCCATAAGAGCTTGCCGCACCCGAGAGCGAACACTTTAAGCCTCTTATGCTTCCCCTGTTACGCCTGGTGCAATCACTATCGGCGTTGTCCACATCGCCGTCGGCATCGTTGTCAAAGCCGTCGTTACAGGTCTGCTCCAATTCGAACTCACACACAGAGCCGTCATCCCTCTCGATTCCGTCGCACGCCTCATCGGCGCAATCTATCCTGCCGTTCCCGTCGTTATCGGCTCCGTCGTCACAGTCCTCCCCGCCTGACCCCGTAATGGAATTTACCGCAGCAAGGAGATTAATCCTCGGGAACGACAGATCGTTTTCACTGTCCGTAACTATCACTCCGGTAGACTCGAGCACACCGAGCACTTCGTCGGGACTCAGCGTGGGGTCAACCGCAAGCAGCACGGCGGCCGCTCCCGATACGTGCGCGGCTGCCTGTGAGGTTCCAGATTGGGTCAACGTACGTCCGGCGGGGCCCGAAGAGGTTATTTCCGAGCCGGGAGCCATCAGGTCTACTATCTCGTTTGTGTTGGCAAAGCACGGCACCACGTCGGCCGCTGTGGATATGTCCACACAGTTAAAGCGAATCGACGCCCCAACGTCCGCATCGAATACGGCGCTAACGGCGATGGTGCTCGTAAGGCACGCAGGAGCGGCTATGCTGTCTTTTGACCCATCATTCATTGAAGAGACGGAAATAAACACGCCGTTGCTCTTCAACGTGTCCACGGCGCTCTTCAGGGCCGCCCCCGCACTCTCATTGTCACAAAAGCTGGTAAAAAGCTGATCGGTTCCCAGACTCATATTTATCACATCGACTTCGGGGTGGTTCATAATTATCCAGTTAAGTCCCGAAAGTATCTGTGAGATAAAGGTGAAGCGGTTCGAGCTGTCGAGCACCTTTACGACTATGATTTGAGCATCGGGGGCCACACCAATCGGCGCCACAATGCCCTCGGAAGTGATGATACCGGCTATGTTGGTCCCATGGCCGTTGTCGTCCTCGGCGCTGAGGGGGCCGCTGCGCTCGGTAAACCCCCCGGGACAGCAGCCGCTTTGGTCGGCGCGCCTGCAGAAACACTGCTGGTCTATAATGTCACCCGATAAATCCGGGTGGTCGGAATCTACCCCCGTATCGAGAATGGCCACAACCACGCCCATTCCCGTAAATCCGAAGCTCCTCACAATGTCGCCGTTTATGAGCGGAACGCTCTGGGCAAGCCCGCCCCTACCCCCCGTATCGAGCACTACCCGCACCACATCCGGGTCGGCCTCGAGCTTGCTCAGCCCGCTGAGACTCACAATACCGGCAAATGCGTTAATGCCCTGCCATAAATAAACCAGCTCGAAATCCTCGGCGCCCAGCTTGGAGAGAACCCTGATGCTGTTACCCACTATTTCCCTAGAGCGTGATGCGAGGTCGGAAGGCGGGGCGTCGGGCTCTTTCAAAATCACTATAACGCTCGCAGCTCTATGTTGATTAAGTGCTTCATAAACCTTTTTGCTAACCACTTGAGCATTGGCAGGGGCGGCGAGAACGAACAAGAAAACAGGAACAACATGAAAGACTGTATTTAATACACGAGGAGCAACGGCTCGTTTGAAAGTCGTAAAACACCGCATGGACGTGTATTTCACTTAGACCTCCATAAATTAAAAATCGGATATATTTGAGAAATTTCCCTCCCCCTTACTCCCCTCCCTCGATGGCGCTGAACATTACACATAATAGGCTTCATTTTTAGAATCTACTAATTATTATCTCATTAATGGGTCAATTTCAAAAATTTTTACTTTAAGCGCCTTTGGCCAATCGAGAATTCATGTTAATTTGGTATTAATACGTTTTCGAGAAATTGCTTCTGTTTTGTGCTAAATTGCCTGCAGGTGAGAATTTTATCAAAATATTGCCGCAGTTCTTAATCACCATAATTCTGGGCTTTTATGTCTGCTGTCCAACCCATGTACATTCAGGGAGCGAGCAGGACAGGCTCAGGGTGATCGTTACAATACCGCCCCTCGGTGAATTCACAAAAAGGGTGGGCGGAAACAAAGTTGATGTAACGGCACTCATACCCCAGGGAGCAAACCCCCATACATACGAACCAAAACCAAGCCTGTTAAAAGCCCTCTCATCCGCGCAGCTCATGGTAAAGGTCGGCACCAATATTGAATTCGAGCGTACCTTGACTGCAAAGCTGGCTCAACTAAACAAAGAAATGAGAGTCGTGAATTCCTCCGAGGGGGTGCCGCTCCTCTATTCGTCCGGCGCTACAGTCAGCGAAGGAGACTCTAGTCGCACGGAACATGCCCGCCACGGATACGACCCGCATATATGGCTCTCCCCCCTCAATGCAATGCTCATGGTTGAGAATATTTGCAGGGTCCTCATCAGCGTCGATAATATGAACAAAGGTTATTATGAGAGAAATAGAGACCGGTATCTGCGGGAGCTTGAAAAATTGAATATGTATATTCAAAAAACCGTTAAGAGCCGAAATATTACCAAATTTATGGTATACCACCCCTCATGGGGCTACTTTGCAAACGAGTACGGTATGGAGCAAATATCAATAGAAAAACACGGAAAGGGGCTTTCAGTAAGAACAATAGCAAAAGCTATTGAAAAGGCCAGGAAGTACAACATCACTCTGATTATCGCCTCGCCCGAGTTCAGCACCACAGGCCCGGAGTTAATCGCAAAGGAAATAAACGGCTCGGTAGCGCTCATAAGCCCGCTTGCAAGAGACTACGTAAACAACGTCTACAAGTTGGTAGAGCACCTTTCAACGAATTCAAGGGGGCATTAAATAAATGACGAACACCGAAATCGTGAGCCTGAAGGGGGTAACGGTAATCATTGGCGAGAGCGCTGTACTTGAAGATGTGGATCTCTCCATCGACCAAAACGATTTTGCCGCCGTCATAGGGCCTAATGGAAGCGGCAAAACAACGCTGCTGAAAGTCATGCTCGGCCTGCTGACACCCGGCGTCGGCGATGTGAAGGTCTTCGGCACTAAAGCGGCCAAAGGGAGAAAGCACATCGGATACCTCCCGCAGCACAGCTCATTCGACCCCGGTTTTCCCATCAGCGTGTTCGATACGGTGCTCATGAGTAGATACAGAGGCTTTATGACACGCATATCGGCCCGGGACAGAACGGCGGTCGAATGGGCGCTGGAAAAGGTAGGGATGGTTGAGCTCGCGAACAGGCAAATCGGCTCCCTGTCCGACGGTCAGATGCAAAGAGTGTTTCTCGCCCGTGCAATCGTGAGGGAGCCGAAACTGCTCCTTCTCGATGAGCCCACAGCAAGCATCGACCCCGAGATGCAGAACTCTTTCTACGAGCTCCTCGAAGAGCTCAAATCAAAGATGGCCATAGTGATGGTAAGCCACGACGTCGGGGTGGTTTTTGCCCACGTCAATAAAGTGGTATGCCTCAACAGGAAGCTGTTTTATCACGGCCCTGCCGAAGGCGCGGCGGACGTGATCGAAGAAATGTACCATTGCCCCATTGACCTTATCGCACACGGAATACCACACAGGGTACTGCACAAGCACAAGCAGAGATAATGGAATTACTAAAGTATGAATTTATTAGACACGCTCTTTACGCCTCGGTACTCATAAGCGTGGCGTGCGGCGTTATCGGAACCTACGTTGTCATAAAGAGGATCACCTTCATAAGCGGAGGCATATCACATGCCTCATTAGGAGGAATAGGCCTCGGCTACCTCCTGGGCGTAAATCCCATTGTAACTGCGATACCTTTCAGCCTCCTCTCCGCCGTTTGTATCGGCATAATAAACAGAAGGCTCAAAGTGGCCGAAGACACCGCCATCGGCATTTTGTGGACTGTAGGCATATCCCTGGGGATTATATTCATCGACCTGAGCCCCGGCTACGCTCCCGACCTCATGAGCTACCTCTTCGGCAACATATTGACCGTGCCGACCGGAGAGCTTGTGGTTATGCTCGTCCTAGACCTGATAATCATTTCCACCGTCGGTATCTTCCACAGGGAATTCCTCGCCATATCGTTTGACGAGGAATACTCCAGCGCAATCGGCATCTCGACGGAAAGACTCTATTTCCTGCTCCTGTGTTTGATAGCGCTCAGCGTAGTCGTGCTCATCAAGGCCGTAGGCGTGATAATGGTAATCGCACTGTTGACTATTCCCGCCGCGATTTCCAAGAGGTTTACTTACAACATAGGGAAGCTGTTCCTGCTCTCGACACTCACCGGGGTTTGCTGCACCGTGGCCGGATTATGGGTCTCGTACATGCTCGACCTCGCTTCGGGGGCGACGATTGTTCTCGTGCTCGGCACCGTATTCCTCACGGTGTCCCTGGTTAAGAATTGACCCCTTTACGAGCACCGTAACACCTGCCAATCAAATAAATTTCGGTGACGTGCAGCTCAAAATGGCAAATCCGAGGTCAATGTTTTATCATTACACACTGAAGGCTCTAGCCCTTTGAGGGCCGTACGATGAAAAAGCTGCAAAAGCCTGTAAGGAAAATCCCCACAGAAAGACCCTCTCTTGGGATCAAGACATTGCCCGAGATGATAGAAGCGAGCGCCGAGATGTTCGGTGACAATACCGCTTATCTAATGCCACGAGACGGCGACTTGATGAAACTCACCTTCGGCGAAGTGCTCGAGCGTGTAAAGCTGCTTTCAAGATACATGAAAGAGCTTGGCCTCGGACGCGGCGACATAGTAGGAATTCTCGGAGAGAACAGGCCCGAGTGGGCCATGGCTTTTTTCTCGATATCATGGATTGGGGCCACTGCCCTCCCCCTTGATTCAAGAGCCCCGGCCGAGACATGGAAATCCATCATATCGTTCTCAGCCCCAAGAGCAATTGTGCTTTCCTCGACGTTCATCCCGCAAATATCATCTCTTGGTGAGGAGCAGGACTCGCCCCTTCAATTAATTCCCATGGACGGGTTTGAGGACATCTGCGAGAAATACGGCTCCGGGGTGGGGAGCGAAAGGGTCGAGCTCGGCGACCTCCTTGAGATTCTCTTTACCTCGGGCACCACGGGAAACCCCAAAGGGGTAATGCTTTCCCACCGCAATATAATGTCAAACGTGGACGATATGTATCGGATATTCGATTGCAGTCCCAGAGACAGGGCGTTTTCGATACTACCAATTCACCACGCCTATGAAAGCACCGTGGGTATGCTCAACCCATTTAACACGGGCATGAGCGTTTTCTACGGCAGAGGGCTAAAGCCCCGCGAATTGGCCGAAGACTTAAAGAGCGCAAAACCCACGATCTGGCTTACCGCACCCCTGATACTGGAGAAGCTGCTCTTACGCATAAAAAAAGAGATATCCAACACAAAAGGCATTAAAAAAGTGATTTCGATGATACTGCCCGAAAAACTCATCGGAAGGAAGGTAAAACGCAGACTGGGTCTCGAGTCCATAAGACACGTAGTCAGTGGCGGCGCGGCGCTCCCGGCATGGGTATCCGCAGGCCTCGAGGGACTCGGCTTCCCCCTGCTCCAGGGGTACGGCCTCTCCGAAGCCTCTCCCATAATCACCGTAAATCCGCCCGCAAGTCCGAAAAACGAGAGCATCGGTATGGTCATTCCAAGCAACGAGGTCGAGATAAGAGACACAGACGACGAGGGAAACGGAGAGATAGTCGCCAGGGGGCTTAATATCATGAAGGGGTACTTTAAAAACGAAAGCGCCACCAAAGAGGTCCTGTCCGAAGATGGCTGGCTGCACACAGGCGACATCGGGTACTTCGATGAAAACGGATACCTGTACATAACGGGAAGGAAAAAGTTCGTGATTGTGACCAGGGGAGGTAAAAACGTGTTTCCCGAAGAGCTTGAGGAAAAGCTGTGCCGCTGCCCGCTGATAGAAGAAGCCCTCGTATTCAGCCCTGACGACGAGAGCATTCAGGCGGTGATATACCCGAACGGAGAAGAGGTAATAGCGGCGCTGGGAAAAAAGGGTCTGGATGAAAGCGATGAAAATACGTGGCGGTTGTTCGGTGAGGAGATAAAGAGGGTGAATAGAACAATGGAGCCGTATAAGAGAATCAGGAACTACGCGCTCCGCCGTGAGGAGTTCCCGAAAACAACTACACGCAAAATTAAAAGACACTTGTTCAAGGGTCTCAACCTAAGCCCCGATATGAGGTTCCTCAGCGACGGCTGAGAACATGGCGGGAATGTATGGGGAGGAGCAAATAAAGGCCGGCGGAGTAACGCTCAGCCCGTTGCCGACTCATTCTCTTTTCGAAACGAATCCTCCTCCCCGTATTTCTTTGGAATATAGGTGCAGTAGGGCTCCGATTCCATGTAATCGCCTGTAAGGGCGTAAGTCCTTGCTCTCGAGCCCCCGCAGACATTCCTGAACTCGCATACCCCGCATTTGCCCTTGAGCAGTGAATAATCCCGAATCTCTTTAAAAAGAGGGGAGTCCCTGTAAATATCCACTACGCTCTGGTCCCGAACGTTGCCGCCGGACAGGGGCAAAAAACCGCTCGGCATCACATCGCCCGTGTGTGAAATAAAGACGAACCCCTTGCCGTCGTTGAGTCCCATCGGTGCCCTCCCGATAGCATCGTCCAAACTCGATTTTTCCGAAGAACGTACGCCCTTTGCAGCCCTCCTTACAGCTACCTCCCTTTGAATGAACACCCTTCTGTAATGCGGGGCTTCCGTGGACTTTATATCATAGGGCATGATTCGTGAGAGGTCGTACATTTTGTTAAACGTCTCCTCATGCTCCTGTGGCGTAACGGCGTACTTCGCGTCCCCCCTTCCCGTGGGCACGAGGAAGAAAACGCTCCAAA
>JADFKM010000054.1 GCA_022564935.1 Candidatus Dadabacteria bacterium | reverse complement strand
CGGTCACACCCAAAACAAGTATCAAAGCCATCACCATAGCCCCTTTTGCCATATCCAAGATTAAAACCATGATACCAGTACGCCATCCGAACTCGTGCCACGCATTAACAGTACCAACATTTCCGTTTCCAAGTTTTCTAATATCTTTACCAAAAAATTGATTTCCAAGAATATAAGCAGTTGGAATTGATCCAAGCAAATACGCAAACAGAGTCAGAATTATTACCTCTATCATCAGCACCTCATCACCTTTAATTCTTTTTTATTTTTCAGCAATCATCAAAGAGTAGCTTATAATACCTTTATCAACACAATCCTTAATCTCTTTCAAATTTTCCTTAACACTATTTAAGTCTATTTCCAGATTTATCTTCTTTATACCTTTTGCAATTTCTAAAATAAAAATCTTTTTTCTTATACTTTCTAATAAATTTAATATGTCATCTTTTTTATCTTCTAAATAAAAATTTTTAAATCCGGCACTTTCTATGATATTTTTGTATTCATCTTCGGATTTTGCATCCTGTATGCAGATAAAATTATAGAGAATATCTTTCATTTTTTCCGGAAGTTCGCCTCTAACAACAACATCATTCAATCCCAATTTGCCATTTTTTTTCAATACTCTATACATTTCCATAGAGGCTTTCTGCTTATCAGGAAACAAGCAAAAGGAGCATTCAGAAATTACAAAATCAAAACTTTCATTTTCAAAATCAATATTTTCTGCATCTCCAAATTTAAAATCAACTAATCCAGAAACATTTTCCTTATATGAATTATTTATAGCTTCCTCAATATTGTTCTTTGCAAGGTCAATTCCAGTTACTTTACAACCGAAATTCTTTGCCAAAAAGATGGCAGAAGTCCCTGTTCCACACGCTATATCCAATACCTTATCATTCTCTTTTATTCCTAATCTTTCTCCTAATTCTTTTGTTAGATTTAATCCACCCGGATGTAAACTCTGTCCAAAAATCAGTTTTACCGCATCATTCTCATAAAAATCAGCACAGCATTGTTTTACTTCCATTTTAAACACTAATTTTACTTTTTACCTTAACCAATCTCCTGCTGGCAAAAAATTCGTTTACCTCCGCCCTGTACTTAGGTATGTTATTAAAAGCACAAAAAGGTACAATCTTACCTTCTGGGGTAATTTCATGTATGCAGCATTTCATCAGTTTCTTTATGTCAAAGTTATAAGGGTCCATGAAAGGCTGTATCATTATCATTTTTATCTTGCTTTCAATCCCTTCCAGATTCCCGGGCAAATCGCAGACAGTGCAAAAACTGTTTACAGTTTTTTCTGACCCCCCAACCGCACCAAAAGAAAACAGGGATTGCAATGCTTCTTTTACTTTATCAACATCCGGCACAGCCGTGTTCTTGATATAATCTAAATAATCCTCAACATTAACCATCCTAGGCAAAGGCTTGGCTTCATTGCCATCCATATAGACGTAAGTAGCAGAACCGCATGTAGGAAAGCAGCATGGTATCGGAACAAAATCACTTTCCTTAAAGCCGTGTGTGCTCTGTTCTGAAATATTTTTTATTACTTCAGAAAGTGTAACGACATCCATGGGGTCAAAATCTGTATGCCTCCCTGAATAGAAAGTGGGCTGGAACACAATGCCCTTGATTCTTTGCCTTGACAAAGCAAAATCCACTATCTTTCCCATCTCATCCTCATTCACGTTTCTTTGTACTGTAGGGACAAGGACAATATTCAGCCCATATTTTTCCATATTTTCAATAGCTTTCAACTTTATTTGACTTAAATCCTCCCCGCGTAACTTCTCATAGGTTTCTTTTTTGAAGCCGTCAAACTGCAGGTAAATGACAACTCCAAGCTCTGCAAGTTTTTTTGTAAATTCCTCATCCTTAGAAATTCTGACACCATTTGTGTTTATCAACACATACTTTATTTTTTTTTCATTAGCTAGCTTTATCATGTCAAATATTTTCGGGTGTATAGTTGGTTCTCCGCCGCTGAAATGAACTACTTCCGGATTGCCTTCATATTTTATATATTGATCGAGCATAAAATTAACTGTTTCAAGATCAAGAAAATCATGGCCTTCCGAGCTTGCAAAGCAAGTAGGGCATCTTAAGTTGCAGGCATTTGTAATTTCAATTATCCCTACACAGGTATGTTGTTGATGATCAGGACATAAACCGCAATCATACGGACATCCATCCTTAATCTCAGTTCCAAACTCCAAAGGCATTGTTCCGGGCCTGTTGAACTTATAAGAATTTAGGTATCTCTCTGCATCAGAACTTAAAAGACTTTCAAACAATCCATGTTCCTTACAGCGCTTTTTCATGAAAACCTTGTTGTCCTTTGCAAGAACCTGTGCATCTATGACAATCCTGCATACAGGGCATATACTTCTTGTCAATTCCAGAAAAATATAATCCCTATCTTTTTTTTGCATGTTACCACCCTCAATAAGTTCTGACTAAGCTCTTTATATAAATTATTATTGTTTATGTTTAATGATTAAACACAAGGTTAAATCCAGGTTTAACTGATTAATTTACAACTTGTAAATAATTATGAAAAATTAGCTTACGAGACTAAAAATTTCGACAGTAGAAAGCCCAAAAGCCAAGAATTTTAAGGAGTTCGCATATATACTATTATATTCAATTGTGTTTAAGTTCTAAATACGAAAAACGAGGGGAGTTCGTGCTTCGCACATATAGTCTTTTGCTTTGAAAAAGAAATTTATTATATAAATTATTCTTAGCAGCAAGACTTCTAAAAAATTTCCTTTGTAGCATTCTCATTTAATTGCAACACATAATTTAGAACAGTCATTACGTTTTAACATTAAGTATTCCAAGATTACAGATGTGCCCCCAAGGTATGATACGCCCTCAACAAGCTCTACAAACATCCGTATATTGAGTCTCAAATCAATTCCCCCCCCCATCTAGTCTCCTCATCTCCCATTAAAACTCTTACAGCTCAAATATACAATGAAATCCCACCTTGGGACAAATTACTTGACAACGCATCAACAAACATATTATATTGCAAAATGTACATAGATAGGACGAAACCTGATTGCATAGCACTGTAGTCTTATATTGTATAGACCAACGACCTGGAGGCATTCCCTATGGCTAAGAAGAACGGTAAATCTCAGGGACTGAACAAAGGCTATGAGGAAGCCCTTAAATATCCCTTAATGGAAGCGATTTTTAACCGTCGCTCCCGGAGGTTCGGACTCGGAATGGAGCTTTCCAACACCTCCCTGGAGTTCAAATCATCTTCACCCCCCGTGCCTTTGGAAGAGTTTGAAGAAGCGCTCCTCGTATGGGCGGGCACCGGTCTCACAGGTTTGTGTCTGGCAGACCTTCCGCCTGAGACAGGCATCGACCTGCTTTGCCAGTGGACGGGACGCACCTGGCCGTCTGCGTGCAATAACCACGGCACCGAGCTCTTCTTCACGAACGACGATGGCCTTTACCACGTAAACGTAAAACACATGCTTCCAAAGGACAAAGAGGTGGACATGTTTTTCAAGATGAACCGCGAGGCAAAGATCGAGCGGCTGCTCGAGCTCTACCGCGAAAGCCTGGTGAAGCTCGAAGACGGAAGAGCGGACCTGCCGGACAAAATGCCGGGGCTTTTTGATTTCAACCAGTGGAACACCAACAAACCCGGCACTACCCTTTTCATTCCCGTCACAGACATCACGGAAGAATACTTGAACCTCCTCCTTCTATACTGCAGCCACTCCTACGGGTTCACAATAATTGACGACCTTGAAAGAAAGCCGGCCGGACAGGAAAAGTGGATAAAGAGAGGACGCATCAAAGACAGCGTCAAAATCTCACTCATGGACCTGGAGACGAGAATCCTCACCGGACTCAATGTCGAGCAGGCCTTCATATGCCAGAATATGAGCCTTGTGCTCCAGGCGCTCGGCCTTGCGGGCTGGACGTTCACAGGCCTGATACCGAGATTTACTCTCGGAGCCACACCGGAGCTGTTCAAGGGGCTGGGGTTCAGGTTCATACAGCCCAAGAAGGGGGTAATAGACCCGCCCAATACCGTGCCGGTAGGAAAAGACGGGGTGTTCGAAGGCTACTGCCCTCCGTATTACAAGAACATGGACGAGGCCTTCGACCACTTCCTGGAGAACAAGCAAGGCGCGTGGCAGTCCGACAAGCCGTTCCCCTACACCGAGCCGGAAAAGCACCTCATGAGAGCCCCGAAGCCGACCGATACCACTATACAGATAGTGCGGGACGTTGCCAATTACATCTACGACACCTACGGAAGGTTCCCGGCATTTGTCGACCCGATGTTCATGCGGCTCGTTTTCCAGGCCCAGCACATAGACCTCGAATTTTACGACAAGTACTACCCGGAGGGCTCCTACACCGACATGCACGTAAACCACTTTAAGCTGTTCCACCCGGAACTCCAAGACCCGTTCGCATACAAGCACGAAGAAAAGAAAAGGGCAAGGGGATAGGCAAGAAAAAAGAAGGTAAAGGCATAAGCCCTGGAGTTTTATCTCCACGCTTCTGCAAAGTTAAGCGCGATTCGCACGGCAGGTCTCAGTCATAAAAGGCTAAGACCTGCAATTTTATTTTTACAGTCCCCTATGTAAATTCCCCTCATGCATTTACACTATGTACAGCATTAAACTCGGCTTCATGGGCGATGTGATGATAGGCAGGCTTGTCAATGAACAGATATCGCTCAAGGGCGACTACGTGTACCCATGGGGCGACGTGCTGCCGCTGATACTACAAACAGACATTAACATCATCAACCTCGAAGCAACTCTGACCACAAGTGGGAAAAAGGTCCCGAAGGTGTTTAATTTTAAAGCCAACCCCGAGAAGGTAAGAACACTGTCCGCGGCCCGGATTGACGTCTGCAATCTGGCCAATAACCACATCATGGACTTCTCGAAAGAAGGACTCATAGAGACCGCCAGGGTCCTTGAGGAGGCCGGCATAAAGCACGTAGGAGCCGGACGGAATATTTCCCGGGCCAGGGAAGCCGCCGTCCAAGAGAGAGGGGGCGTCACCGTCGGGGTCATCAGCTGCACAGACAACGAGCCGGATTGGTGTGCGACCGAGGATAGACCCGGAACAAACTACATCAAGGTGGGAGACACAGGTACCGCGCGAAAGCTGATTGAAGAAACGAGGGACGAGGTCGATGTATTGATACTGTCGGTTCACTGGGGCCCTAACATGCGGCTCCGGCCTACAAGACAGTTCATCGACTTTGCACACCGCGTCATTGACTGCGGGGTGGATATAATCCACGGCCACAGCGCCCATGTGTTTCAGGGGATTGAAATCTACAAAGATAAGTTGATTCTCTACGATACGGGCGACTTCATCGACGACTACAGGGTAGAGCCCGTCCTGCGCAACGACAGGTCTTTTATGGTGGTAGTCGAATTGGACAAAACGAAGATAGTAAAAACGACCCTTTACCCAGTACTGATTTCCCGCATGCAGGTCAACCTTTCGACTGGAAGCGAGTTCACCGAAAGCGTCGAAGGAATAAAAAAGCTTTGCAGCGAATTCAACACAACGGTCATGGAAATAGATAAAACTTGCGTTGAATTGGAGTTTTAGCCCAAGCCTTTATCACAATGCAAAACCGGCGGGATAGGGGTACCCTTGCGCCTTGGTCTTTTCAGTCAAAATATACCCGACCCTCACCTCTTTATTTTATACCCCGCCACTTCCCTGTCCCAAGTCTCAGGTGTGAGGCCCGTCTCGCGGAGCTTGTTCTTCTGCACTCTCTGAGTGCCGGTCTTGGGAAGCGAATCCGCGAACCGGATAAAACGCGGGATCATAAAATAGGGCATCTTCGGCTCCAGGTACTCCGTCAACTCCACTGCGTCAACCTTCTTCCCCTCCACAGGCACCACAACTATCATCACTTCGTCCTCGGCGTACCCTCCTGTCTCCGCCTTTATGCCAATGGCCGCTGACTCCTCGACGCCTGGATATGAGTTGACGATCTTTTCCACCTCGAAGGAGCTTATATTCTCGCCCCTCCTCCTGATGTAGTCCTTCACCCTGTCGACAAAGTAGATATAGCCTTCGGTGTCCATACGTCCGGCGTCGCCCGTGTGGAACCAGAAGTTCCTGAAGTCTTCGACGGTCTTCTGAGGCATCTTGTAGTAGCGGTAGAGCATGATGTTGGGAATCCGGGGGCGCACTATTATCTCACCGACTTCGCCCCTGGGAAGCTCCTCGTCAGTTTCGGGGTTGGAGATGATTATCTCATAGCCAGGGGCTTCCTTGCCGCAGGAGCCGACCCTGAACGGCTCGCCGGGGCGCATGTATGTCACCTGCCCGATCTCGGTGAGGCCATACCCTTCCATAAACTTTATGTTGAACCTCTCCATGAACGGCTCGATGATGTCGTGGGGCGCGGGCGAGCCAAGCACGAGCTTCACGTTGTGCTCCTTCTCCTCGGGCACCGGCGGTGTGTTCCACATAAAGTACGACATGCCGCCCACGACGTTGAACTTCGTGACGCCGTAGTTTTTTATCCATTTCCAGAACCGGCTGGCGCTGTACTTCTCCTCCACGTGGGCCTTGGCGCCCTTTATCAGCGCGGGGTAGACACTAAGAACCATGGCGTTCGAGTGGAAGAGCGGCAAACACGTAAAGCAAACGTCGTCGGGGGTTACGTCCATAACCTCGGCGTAGTTCCTCGCGCTCGAGTAATCGGCGGCGCACGGCCTTATCACGCCCTTCGACCTGCCCGTGGTGCCGGAGGTGTACATAAGTCTCGCATAATCGGTGAAGGTAACCTCCACATCGGGCTCGTTGTCATGACCGCGGTCCATGAACTCGGAGAACGACGTCATGGGCTTCGTGTTGAAACCGTGGCTCTCAAACTCTGCGGCGCCGGTTCGGGTCCACACAATTACTCTTTGGAGCTGGGAGATTTGCTCGGCAATGGGAGGAAGCCTGTCCATGTACTCCTCGGCAATGAAAAGCACCTTCGCATCGGAGCTGTCAATGATGTAGCTCAGGAAATCCATCTTATAGGCGGTGTTGATGGGAACCATAATGGCTCCGAGCTTAAGTATCCCGAACCAGACGAGGACGATGTCGTCTGAGTTGGGCATGAGCACGGCCACCTTATCCCCTTTTTTAACCCCCAGCGCCGCAAGCCCGTTGGCCACCCTATTTGCGAGCTGGTTCATACGGCTGTAGCTTATCGGCTCTTTTTCTGCGAACTGTAGGAAGGTTTTGTCGCCGTACTGCTCGGCCCTTTGTTTCAAAATGTTGGGCAGCACCCACTTCGAGCGGTCTTCACTCTCATACCACCTGACATTAAAAGGCCTCGACCTCTCGAGGCTCACTGGATGCTGCAAGTCTCTTGTTTTCTTTGTATCGGTCGCCATTTTACGCTCCCGTTATTGATAACTAACTCTATGTAATAATGATTCAAAATTTAACTCATGACTCGCCATCCCTTACGAAACTACCACACGGCAATCAATGCACATCCTCAAATTCTATATGAATGCGCTCTCGGTCGGCACGGCCAGCACCTGCTCCAATGTCAGCACCCTGAGAAACCTGTCGCCGCCCTCATCAAAGATGTTGTCGATCCCCCCGAACTTTGCCGCCTCGAGCGCCCTCATCCCCGCATCGGTCACGTACTTCTCCGCAATCAGCTTCACCGTCGCAACCCCCATATCGTTACGCCCGTCAACGGAAGAGACCTCGACCACTTCGATCCTAGAGCGAATCCTCTCGTGAGGCTCGTCTTCCCCGCCCTCAAACATCGTCCGCACGACGTCGGACGGATAGGTCGGGGCGTCGTGTGAGCCACTGTTCATCCCCAAGTGGTAAGCAAGCGGCAGGTGACCGCTAACCTCACCCTCGGCCCTACCCTTCACGGCGCCTCCGTACCCGATGAAGTTCGAGGCCGGGTTATGGTGAACGGCGGCGTCATTGAGGGTGGCTATCTGCAGCCAGCTGAACGTAACGAGGTCGATGGAGTCCTCAAACAACCCCGTTAATACAACGCCCCGCTTGAGCTGCTCGAACGCCTTGCCGTGCTCCCCCAAGAGCTGCCTTGAAATTTTCTCGTAGGGCATAGGCAAAGTCACTTTCTTTATATCAATCTTCTCAGGCTGCGGCACGAGTGTGCTCGATTTTGGGTACTCACGTCCGCGCTCGGCCCTCACAAGCACCTGCCGTGTGTACTCGAGCACAGACTCTCCCCTCTGGTTGTAAATCGTAGTCTTTACCTGAACCGAGCCGTTCCTGGCGCCGTCCTTCCTGAACTGCTTCCCCAGGACCTCGGACTTGCCGTATATAACGTCCCCCTCGAACACTGGTGTGCCGTAGCGAAGGTCGCTGTAGGACAGGTTGGCTATGGCGTTGAATGAAATGTCGTGCACCGAAAGGCCGAACCCGGCGTTGAACACAAAGCCCTGGCTCACTAGAGCGGGGCTTTCGATGCCGTACAGGTCTTTTTTCCTCGACCTGTCGGGGTCGGAGTAATCCAGCCGCCCGCTAAGCTGCGCGTCTGCTCCCAGAATCAAACCGTCGCTGTACTTGTTTATGTATTCCCTGTTCCTGAAAGGGGTGATCTGCACGGCTCCGTGATGGTACACATCCCCCTCATTGAAATCCCCGATGTACCTGGACGAGACGAGGTCTTTAGTGCGCAAGGACTGCTCCCCCATTTAGATAGCCGGATTATCCCTCAATACCCACATACCCTACTCAGAGATGGGTATTTTACCAGGTTTTGTCCCTCAACAAACACTAAAGCGGTTAAATTTTCTCGATTCCTTATATAATAAGAAACACAAAACCGTCCTCTTCTTGCAGCACGATTTATTATCTGCACTATATCGACCTCTGCTCCAAGTGTTTCACCCTTTACGCTTACTAAAGAGCGGCCGTCACTTCCCCCACACGCAAAAGCAAACACTACTTCTACATCCACCCTTCGATTTAAGGCTTCCTTCAGGCAAAAATCAGCAAAAAACGTTAACTACAAAAAGCTCGTGTTTTCACCGCTTTTATGCTTAATAAATGTGCACACGTGCACTGCCAATAGGCACGAATATGGTGAAAAAGCTGGTTTTTCGGTCAATTTTACCCAATCTTTTTGTGGCACATTTTTTTCCTTCTCATAACCTAAGTAGTACTCAGTCAGGAGGACTTAATAATGAACAGATCACTAAAAACACTTTTTGCCTCAGGGCACATTTTGAAGCTGCTTATCCCGGTCGTCTTCATTTGTTTAGCCGCCACCGCCGCCGCTCAGGAAGGAGCCGAAGCGGCCCAGGTTGACTCAGGAGACACTGCGTGGATTCTGACCTCTTCGCTCCTTGTGCTCATGATGTCTATCCCGGGTCTCTTTCTCTTCTACGGCGGCATGGTTAGGTCAAAGAACGCTCTGGGCACCATGATGCATACGTTTTTCATAGTGGCCCTTATAACAATACAGTGGGTAGTAATCGGCTACACCCTTTCGTTCGGCTCGGATATAGCCTCTTTCGTAGGCGGTTTCGACTGGTTCGGCCTGAAGGGAGTTGGGCCAGAGCCGAACGCAGACCTCGCCGGAACCATACCCCACTACGCATTCATGACATTTCAAATGACCTTCGCTATAATCACGGTCGCTCTTATTACGGGCGCATTCGCCGAGAGGGCAAAGTTTAGCACCTTTATCATCTTCGTCCTGCTGTGGTCTACCCTTATATACGACCCCATATGCCACTGGGTGTGGGGAGGCGGATGGTTAGGCGGAATGGGGGCCCTCGACTTCGCAGGGGGCACCGTGGTGCACATAAACTCGGGCGCGGCTGCACTTGCCGCCGCAATGCTTTACGGAAGACGAAAAGGATACGGACAGCAGATAATGACCCCGCACAACCTTCCATTCAGCCTCATAGGAGCGTCGCTGCTCTGGGTGGGGTGGTTCGGCTTTAATGCGGGAAGCGCTCTTGCATCCGACGGCTTAGCGGCCACGGCCTTTGTCACCACTCAGGTAGCCACAGCCGCCGCCGTACTTTCATGGACATTTACCGAGTGGATTGTAAAGGGGAAGCCAACAATTTTAGGAGCGGCCACCGGTGCCATAGCCGGACTCGTTTGCATCACTCCCGCCGCAGGGTTCGTCGACCCGTTATCTGCTATCGCCATTGGGGTAGGCGGAGGTATCTTCTGCTTCTTCGCCCTGAGTCTAAAAGCCAAATTTGGATTTGATGACTCTCTTGACGTTGTCGCAGTTCATGGAGTAGGCGGAACGTGGGGAGCGCTTGCCACGGGACTGTTCGCTTCGGTCGGAGGCGGCACGGGGCTGTTCTTCGGCAACCCCGGACAGCTGTGGATACAGTTCATAGCCGTTGCAGCGACCTGGGTCTACTCCTTCGGAGGAACCTTGATAATCCTGGTCGTATTAAAAGCCATCATGGGACTCAGGGTTTCGTCCGAAGATGAGGAGCTGGGCCTCGACCTGAGTCAACACAACGAAAAGGGATATTCATTCTAGCGCCCCTTTGCGGGCAGCTTTAAGGAATAAATTCTGGGAGAGGGGAGGAGCCCCCCTCTCCCGTCTTCTGTTTTTACACTTAAATCTCAGATCAAAACTCCTTTCTCACCTCCCCAATAATAAAGACAGCTCGGTGATTTTATATCTTGCGACCCCTCTGCACCTCACCGTATCTAAAACATATAATTGCACTTCCCCGCTAAACAAATCCAACCTTCTAAGACTCACATAACACAAGCCCAAACTCCGGCGGGGCAATCGATACCGGCTCGCCCCAGGGGGTTTTCCAAACCCGCCCTCGATGGTAGCTTGTATAATATCTTTTTTTGATACAATATTTTGATACAATATAAGGAAGCAAACCAGCAGGAGGTTGTCGTGCCAAACCTTATTGAGCTTATTCAGAACACGCTTACAGGCTGGGGACTCGGAGGGGGTCTTGCTTATTTCCTGAGCACTGCTTCTGTAGTCCTGGTTGTAATCCTAGCAAGCGGGCTTGCAAATTTCATTACCAAGAAGCTCATCTTGAGGGCTCTCTCCAAATTCGTAAAAGCCACCACAACGAAATGGGACGACGCCTTCCTCGAAAACAGGGTCTTTGACAGAATCGCACACATAGTGCCCGCGCTCATCGTCTACGGCTCGGCAAGTATTATGTTCCCCGAGCTGGATTTACTAAAAGTTCTTACTCAGCGCCTATCCCTTTCCTATATGATACTGCTCGGCGCATTGGTGATTTCCTCAATCCTTAACGCGTTCGCAACCATTTACATGACGTGGGAAGTAGCAAAGGAAAACACCATATCTCCCTACGTGCAGGTAGTGAAAATAATCGTGTTCATAATCACCGGTATATTGATTCTCTCCAACCTGATGGACCGCTCCCCATGGATTTTCCTGAGCGGATTTGGTGCCATGACCGCGGTGACACTGCTCGTATTCAAAGACACAATCCTGGGGTTCGTAGCCAGCATCCAGCTTGCGGCTAATAACATGGTAAGGCGAGGAGACTGGATAGAGATACCCCAGTACGGCGCAGACGGCGATGTGATAGAGGTGTCTATAAACACCATAAAGGTACGGAACTGGGACAAGACCATCACAACCATCCCTACCTACTCGCTCATATCGGACTCGTTCAAGAACTGGCGAGGGATGAGTGAGTCGGGAGGACGCCGCATTAAAAGGCACATAAACATCGACATGAACAGCATCAAGTTCTGCGACCGGGAGATGCTGGATAGATTCCGTAAGATACGGCATCTCAAAGAGTACATCGAAAGCAGGGAAAAAGAGATCGAAGAGTTCAACAAAGCCAACAACATCGACCCGACGGTAAAGGTGAACGGAAGAAGACAGACGAACATCGGCGCATTCAGGGAGTATCTTAAAGGGTACCTCAGGAACCACCCGAAGATACACGGGAGTATGACCCTTTTGGTACGTCATCTTAACCCGCGGGAAAACGGGCTCCCAATCGAGATTTACGCCTTCAGCAACGACCAGGTTTGGGCAAACTACGAAGACATACAAGCCGATATCTTCGACCACATACTCGCCGCATTACCCGAATTCGGGCTCCGCATTTTCCAGAACCCCTCCGGCAGGGACTTCCGCCATCTCATAAAAGAATTGGGAGATGACCAGAGCGATTGATTTAAGACAGGGAGCCGTAGACTACCTCAGAACCGCGGATGCTCAGCTTCCTCCCGTATAGCCTGTATGCGCTAGGAAATACTATCTATATCAAACGACCCGCTTTGCTTTTTTTATAAAACCTGCTTTTTCGGCCTTCTGACGTAGAAGTTAACGCTACTACGGTCAGGCGAATACGCCTCATGGATGCTTAACATTCCTGATGCGCAACGCAGTTCAACGCTCCTTAATATAATAGGGAGCACTTGTAGCTCCATGCCGGTGTGAATTCGCTCTGCTGTCTAGAAGAACATGTCTCAGGGGGTCATTTTGCTCAATTTGCGTCCGGCAATGCTTCACTACAATACAGCCGGCCCACAGATGTCAAAGCGAGAACCATTTTGCGCATGTGTTAAGTTAATTTCACACCAAAAGCTTTCATTAAACAAAAACATCACTTTAAGCCAAAATAATTTTCAATTTCTACAGTTAGTTAGAAATTTCCCAAAAAACATGGATTTTACAATCAGCGTGGCATGATACTTGCACAATTTTTATACGGGATATGAAACATCTATAGTAGCCACATCAACTACACTAGAGGCACAAAATGGAGATCGTCGGCAAACTTGTCTTAATGGTTCTCTTAATAGGGGCACTGGGCTTAGGTGTTTCGGAAATTGTGGTAAGGGATGTGAGCGATGTTGATATTCCATTCAAACCTGTAAAGGACAACAGCGACAACCAGTCAATCAAAGATTATAAAAAAGTCCTGTCGATGGAGGCCAAACAACGTACCACAGTGGTAGAAGTTGACGACAGCATCCAAGTACCTGACACTCTGTGGAATCAAGACGCAGACGTACAATACACCACAGAGGTTAAGAACAAAACAACTGTTAGCGTAGCGCAAAAACTCGCAGATGCCAATTCTATAACTGAATTAAGAAGCAAGATGCTTCTGTGGCATAAGAAATATCATAGCGCGCTCCGCTCCGATAAAAACAGACAGATAGACGTTGCTCTACAAAACTACAAGAATCACAAAGAAGCTTTAGAAATCAAGCAGTACTAAGAGCAAACTGGCTAATCTCTCCATTTGCTTACCTTAAAACTTATCCGCACTCCGACATTCACTGAGATGATAGTATCAAAAATAAAACTCACTTGAGAAGTAACCTTCCTACTTGGACGATTTACTTCACACCAAACACGAATTTCCATTCACAACAAAAATTGTCGCTAATTTGTTAATTTTCAACGATCACAGGAAGTTAAATAAATTATGATGAATGTCAAAAACCCAATTTTTCTTGGTATGCAATTTGCCGTTAAGGTTTATAAGAATTTTGTTGTAATAATGTAGTTAGCTTGACTTCAAGGGAGGCACTAAAATGGAAGTAGTCGGTAAAATGATGATTCTATTTGTGCTCATAGGTGGTTTGGGGTTAGGAGTATCCGAGATTTTGACCAGGGATATCGCTGAAGTAGATATCCTGGGTATCCCCTTCAAATTCTCCGATGATGATAAAGAAGCCATCGATCAATATAAAGAAGAGCTAACAACCGAAGCCAAGGGATATATGCAGGAAGTCAAGCCTATAAGCAATAAACCGGCTCCTGAGACTCTTTGGAAACAGGATGCTGAAGAAAGCGTTCTAAACAACGGCGAAGTTAAAAAAAGCATAGCTCTTAACCTCGCAGAAGCAAATTCATCAGCCGAACTGAGGAAGGAAATGCTTCTGTGGCACAAGAAATATCACAGGGCGCTTCGAAGCGGCAGCGACAGAGATGTACGGGTCGCACTAGAGAACTACCAGAATTATAAATCGGCCCTGGATTTAAAACAGTAATAGTAAGCCGCTATATATAGGCTATCAGCATTTAACTTACCAAGCCGGATTTACACCAAATCCAAGTAGTTCATATATAAACACCGCTGCAGCGAATTCAACGTCACAATCATTTGATTTCAATAAATTCACTGAATAAAATTCCCAGACTAAACAAATGAAAAGAATTCTCAAATAGCAAAACTCGGGTGATTTACCCAAAGCTGTGTAGTGAGGTAAAGAGATAAGTTACTTCGATTCCCCCAACAAGAGAAAATAG
>JADFKM010000053.1 GCA_022564935.1 Candidatus Dadabacteria bacterium | reverse complement strand
ACAGATTCAATGTCGGATCCGGCAGGCGCTCGGATCGGACCAGCTTCACCTCGGAATGCGCCGCGTTTATACGATCTTGTGCCGCCATCAACACCGGATGCGCGGCTCCTATGCTGGTGCCGTCGGCCATTGCCGCTACGTGTGCGGCAAGGGTGATGAATACCCCGGCCGAAGTGGCCGTGGCCCCGCTTGGGGATACGTAAACGATAATCGGAACGGGTGAGTTCAGAAGGAGCTTTACTATGTCCTTTGTGGATGAGAGAAGGCCTCCGGGGGTGTCCATGAGTATAAGCAGGGCATCGGCGGACTGTTGCACGGCAAGCTCAATGCCGTCCTTTATGTAGTCTGTCGTGGCAGGGTTAATGGTGCCGTTTATCTCTATCTCTACTACATGACCGGTAGAACTCCTATCGGTAGCCCCCGAATCCGTATTATGCCGACCCAGAGCTTTATCCCCGGTCTTCTCGCCCTTTGCCGCTACGGAGGCATAAACCCCGCATAGGAAAGATATAGCAATAAGAATTACAGTGTATCTCTTTAACATAGAAGGCTTACCGATACCAATATAGTAGCTTTAGCAAAGCCGTAGCGCAAGTCCCGCGACGGCGGAAACACGGCGACAACTCCGAGCGCAAATCACACCGCCGGCCCGTAATATCTTTACTTTTTATCGCTTACATTTATAATTCACAACCATGGCTACCGGCGTTAAAGTAACCCATAAGGAGCTAAAACAGCTCGATAGGTTCAGGCAGTTTGCAGCCGACTCGATTGAATTGGCACAGAGGAAGTATACGAATATTCTTCTAGGTGTCTTCGGGATAACTATCATCATAGCCGGCGCCCTATACATCAATAAACATAAAGAAAACAAGCTTGACCAAGCAAACTACAAGTTCTACCGGGCCGTTGTGTTAAAGGGGGAAATCGACTCCGAAGAGAGCGCCACGAAGGCTCTCGAAAAATTCTCGGCGTTGATTGAAGAGTATCCCGACACGACCATATCAAGCCTTTCACTCTACTATTCGGCGCTCATCAACTACGATAGGGGTCACTACACCGAATCGATAAATCTCTTTAACCGGTTTATCTCATCCGAGAAGCGAATAGAGATATTAAAGGACTTGGCTTATCTGACAATCGGCCTGGCCAACTACAATCTTGGAAATTGGAACGAAACCGTCGAGCAGCTTTCCAAGCTGGACAAAGGGGGCTCTCCCTACAGGAAGCAGGCTAGGATACACATTGCCCTATCGTATGAGAAGATGGGTCAGCAGGAAAAGGCAGACGAAATCTACAGAGACCTTCTCGGCGAGATTTAAGCCCTGCGCACCTCTCAGTACCCCATGTACTCAAACGGCGGCTTCAGCGCCGCTCTCCCCGAAGATAAAACTCCTCGATAGTCTTCATCAGCGCGTCACGGTCACGCCCGGGATGGAACCACATCAACCGCTCTTCCTTTCTCAGCCACGTCATCTGACGCTTCACAAGACGCCTCGTGTCACGCTTTATAAGCTCTACAGCCTCATCGAGCGATATTTCCCCCTTGATGTGCCGGATTATCTCTTTATATCCTATGGATTGAAGGGGCTTTAGACAGCTAGAGTAACCCATCTCCCCCAACCCTTTAACCTCATCGACGAGTCCCCGCTCAACCATTCTGTCCGTCCTTTTCTCAATCCTGTCCCATAAATCCTCGCGATCCATGGAAAGACAGACCGTTAAACAGTCATAGAGCGTGTCTTCACCGCTCTGCTGCGCCCGGAGCTCGGCCATAGTGGTCCCGGTGAGATAGTAGGCCTCAAGAGCCCGCTCTATGCGCACGTAGTCGTTCGGATGGATTTTCCCTGCAGAGTGTGGGTCTATGAGGCGAAGCTTCGTATGCATCCAGCCATCTCCGTATGAAGCCCTCTCCCGCCTCAGGCTGTCCCTTATATCAATGTCGGCTGGAATGCCCTCTACTAGACCGTTTAAAAGGACCCGGACGTAGAGAAAGGTGCCCCCCACGACGACCATCCTCTTCCCGCTGCTGTGAAGTGCGTCTATGACCTTTGCCGCAGCTGCCCTGTAAAGTCCTGCATTGAACTCCTCGTCGGGCTCGACTATGTCGATTAAGTGGTGTGGGTAATTGTATCTCAGCTCCGCAGTGGGTTTGGCGGTGCCGATGTCCAGGTGCCTGTATACCTGGAGGGAGTCGGCGCTGAGTATCTCGGCACCGAACATCCGGGCGATATCAATTGCGAGATCGCTCTTCCCTGAAGCAGAAGGGCCGAGCACTGCAACCAATCGGGGTCTTTGCCTTTTCAGATGCGGCACTGTTACCTGAACACTTCGAAGCGGAAGGGAACTCGAAGGGCCGTTAGGAGGTTGAGGGCCTGTAATCTTCTATATTCTCCCCTAAAGCCTCCTTCCTGCTCAGCCTTATCTTGCCGTCCCTTTCTATTCTGAGGCACTTGACGAGCACTTCATCCCCTTCCTTCAAAATATCACTGACTTCCTTAACCCTCTTGTTGTCAAGTTCAGATATGTGCACAAGGCCGTCCGTTCCGTTAAAGAGCTCCACAATAGCTCCGAAATCGAGCACTCGTTTGACCACTCCCAGATACACCTTTCCCTGCTCGGCTTCCTTTATCAGCTCTTCGACCATAGCTTGGGCCGCATCGCAGGAAGCTTTACTCACGGAAGCAATATGAACCGTGCCGTCGTCCTCTAAATCAATATGGACCCCTGTCTGCTCAACGATGTTCTTAATAATCCTCCCTCCGGGGCCTATCACATCCTTAATTTTCTCCTGCTTGATCCGGAAAGTAATTATCTTGGGTGCATAGTCGGATATATCGTCCCTAGGCTTCCCTATCACCTCTTCCATCTTATCGAGCACGTGGAGCCTGGCATGGTAAGCCTGCTCGAGAGCCCTGGAGAGGATCTCCTTGGTTACCCCGGTCACTTTTATGTCCATCTGAAGACCGGTGACCCCTTGCCTGGTGCCCGCGACCTTAAAATCCATGTCGCCCAGATGGTCTTCGTCCCCTAGTATGTCCGAGAGAATAACGAAGTCATCCCCATCCTTTATCAACCCCATTGCTATGCCGCCTACGGGTGCCTTGATAGGCACACCCGCATCCATCAGGGCCATGCTGGCCCCGCAGACGGTAGCCATGGATGAAGAGCCGTTGGACTCAAGGATATCTGAAACCACACGGATGGTGTAAGGGAACTCCTCTTTGGACGGTAGCACCTGTTTTATGGAGCGTTCGGCCAGATATCCGTGTCCTATCTCTCTGCGGCCCGGGGCCAGACGGTAGCTGGTCTCGCCGACGCTGAAAGGAGGGAAGTTGTAATGGAGCATAAAACTCTTTTTAATATCCCCTTCGAGTGCGTCGATTCTCTGCTCGTCATAGGAAGTACCGAGTGTCGCCACAACAACCGACTGCGTCTCACCCCTCGTAAAGAGGGCCGAGCCATGGGTTCTCGGCAGGAACCCGACTTCACCCGTTATCAGTCTTACCGTCGTGTAATCCCTTCCGTCAGGCCTGAGCTTTGCGTTCACGATATGATCCCGGAGAACCTCTTTTTTGGTCCTTTCGAACACGGCTGAAATCCGCTGCTCCTGTTCGGGATATTTTTCGGAAAGCTCCTCCTTTACCGCATCGTAGATCTCCTTCATCCGCTCGCTCCTTTTGACCTTGGAAGCGATAGCGAGGGTTTCCTTTATTCCCTCTCTGGAGAGTCTGTTCACATCTTCAACAAACGCAGGGTCTTCTTCGGGCAGCGGGACCTCCCGCTTTTGTATATCCAGCCCGGAGACCAGCTCCAATTGTGGTTTGATGAACTCCTGAAGAGACTCTTGGGCAAATATGAGGGCTTCAACCATTTCATCTTCAGGCACCTCGGAGGCGCTGCCCTCAACCATTACAATCGATTCAGCCGTGCCGGCTACGACAATGTTCATATCGCTGTCCTCAAGCTGCTCCCTTATGGGGTTGCAAATCAGCTCGCCGCCTACACGACCAACCCTCACTGCCGCAAGGGGGCCCGCAAAAGGCACGTTCGATACCATTATAGCGGCAGAGGCCGCAGTTACCGAAAGAACGTCGGGGTCGTTTTCAATGTCCGCAGACAGAACGGTCAACATGATCTGAGTGGTATATATAAAATTATCCGGCAGAAGCGGTCTGATGGGCCTGTCTATAAGCCTTGAAGTGAGAACCTCCTTCTCGGTGGGTCTCCCCTCGCGTTTGAAATAACCCCCGGGTATCTTTCCGGCGGCGTATGTCTTTTCCTGGTAATTAACCGTTAGGGGGAGAAAATCCTCCCCTTCGGACCTCTCCTTAGAGGCGACAATCGTGGCCAGGACCACAGTTTCGCCATACCGAGCCAGAACGGAGCCGTCCGCCTGTTTAGCAATCCTGCCTGTTTCAAGCTCGAACCTTCTTCCAAATACCTCTTTTTCAACACGCCTATATTCACTGTCCAAAATAAATCTACCTCCTGAGTTCCTTTATTTTCTAAGACCCAATCTGCTTATAAGATTTGTGTAACGCCCCGCGACGGTTTGTTTCAGGTAATTCAACAGCTTCCGCCTCTTAGTTACCATAGCAAGCAGGCCTCGCCTGGAATGGGTGTCCTTCGGGCTGACCTTCATGTGCTCGGAAAGATTGGAGATTCTGTGTGTAAGCAACGCAACCTGCACCTCCGGCGAGCCCACATCCTTGGGGTGGACTTTGTACTCATCGATAATGGCTTGCTTGGTCTCGGTATCTATTGCCATTGCGCTCCTCCATAACAATATTTATAAGTCAATTATCCATAATTTGAGAGTTTTTCAAATAATATCGGTGTAGTACCCTATTGTTTAACGGCAAATTAATCACTCCCGTCACCTCCGAACACCCTCAACAGCTTAAGAACGGTATCGTCATCTCCGCATTCCTCTACCTCGCCAGCGCCCACGACCGCCTCGACCACGGAAACGACCCTACCGCCGTCGGTAACTACAAGCCTCTCCCCTTTAATAAAGTCGGGAAGCGACAAACCGTCAACAAAACACTTTTTAACCTGCAGCCCGTCCCTGATGCGGGCAGCGACTACTACGCCGACCTCTATATCCTTTAAATGCGAAAGGACCTGTCTAATGGAGAAGAGCTTGTAATTGCCGTCCTGCAATTCTTCTATGCTCGCCGCATCCTCTATATCGAAAATTCCGCTCTTGAGCCTCCTCAACCCGGCCACATGGCCGCAGCAGCCTAGGCGCTCGGCAATATCAGCCCCGAGGGAGCGTATATACGTGCCCCTGGAGCAGCGGATAAAAAGCCTGATGTCGGGCAAATCCAGCCCGAGAAGCCTCAAATCCTCAATAAACACTTCCCTTTTCGGTCTCTCCACTTCCACACCATGCCTTGCGAGCCAATACATCCTCCTGCCGTTCTTTTTGATGGCGGAGTATTTTGGCGGTGTCTGCTCTATCTTACCCCTGAACCCCTCAAGGGCTTCGAGCACACGCCCCTCACCCATTCCTTCGACGGGGCATTGCTCAATCACCTTTCCCGTCGAATCGAGCGTATCGGTCAAAACACCGAGCCTCAGGACGGCTTCGTATTCCTTAAACGCCTCGTCCATGTAGGGAATTGCCTTGGTAGCCCCACTCAGACAAACCGCCAGCACGCCGGTGGCAAAGGGGTCAAGGGTCCCGGTGTGACCGGCGCGTTTTGCCCCCAGCAGTCTCTTCACCCTGTTTACCACCCCGGCGGAGCTCAACCCGCTGGGTTTATCCACAACCGTTACACCTTCCAACCAAGCTCCTCCCTTAACAAATCGAAAAGATTCTCCTTCGCATGCTCAATAGACCCCCTTATGCTGCACCCCGCAGCCCTTTCATGACCCCCGCCCCCAAGCTTCTCGGCCACGGCGGCAACGTTCACCTCTCCCTTGGACCTGAGACTGATCTTCCACTTTCCCTCATTATCACTAGAGGACACCTCTCTGAAAAGAACGGCAACCTTCACACCCTTAATGGAGCGTGGGATGTTCACAAACCCCTCCGTATCGGCTCTGCCGGAGGAAGTCCGCTCAAACATAGTCCCGTCAACGGTAATGGAAGCGACGTCGCCCCCTTCGGAAAGCTCGATCGTCGGCAGCGCAAGGCCGAGCAGCTTGATCTTGCTAATGGGCTCCCTTTGGTAGATGGCCTCCGATATATATGAAGGGGAAGCGCCGCGCTCGATGAGCTCGGCGGCTACCCTCAGAGCCTCCGGCCCGGTGTTCTCATAACTGAATGAGCCCGTATCGGAAACTATAGCCGTGTAGAGGGACGTGGCGATATCGGAGGTAATCTCTAGCTCCAGGTATTTGATTAGCGAGAACACGATGATCCCAGTGGCTGCGGCGCATGGAAAAAGTACGTGCATATCGGCCGAGGGTACCCGTGTGCTGTGGTGGTCAATAATCACGGTGCGTCCCATTCTGCCCGTCTCAAGCTCCGTCAAAAACTCCTCTCCTACCCTGCCGATGTCCGTACAGTCCAGTATGATTGTGGCGTCGAAGCTGCCCGGTATTTCGTTTAGAACAGACTTCACTCTCCCTCTGTAGGGCAGGAAATCAAGGTGCGGAGGCACCCCGCTCGCATTGTAATACTCGACCTCTTTTCCTTCCGGCTCCAGGCTAAGACCCAGTCCGAGCATGGAGCCCAAAGCGTCTCCGTCGGGGCTTTCATGGCTCGTTACGAGCAGCCGTCTAGAGCTTTTCAAAATTTCTGACACTCCCACAAAATCACTCACCCCTCAACCCCCTGAGCAGGTCATCGATCCTATATCCCTCTTGGAGGGCGGAATCGAGTTCAAATCTAATCTCCGGCACGCGCTTCAGCCTGAACCTCTTCCATAGCTCGCGCTTGATGAACCCTCTTGCGCTCTGGAGCCCGGCAAGAGCGTCTTCCAGCGTGGTTTCTTTGCCCATAGTGGTAATGAAAAGCCTTGCTTGGCTGAGGTCTTTTGTGACCTTAACCCCTGTTACAATAACCGATCCGACGCGGGGGTCTTTTATCTCCCCCTTAAGTATCATTTCAGAGATCTCGCGCATTATAAGATCCCCAACCCTGTCATTCCTGTTATAACCGGTACCCAAAAGACCTTACCCTAGAAGTGAATTATTTCTATCTCGCGACCGACTATTTCAACCGTCCCGAGAGTATCTATAAATCCTATTATTTGATCCAGCAGGGAATTCACAAGGGGAGAGTCGTTACTCACAAACGAGACCCCCAGAGTGGCCCTTTGCCACAGGTCATGGGAGTCCACTTCAGAAATTGAAACGTTGTTGAATTTGGATTTAACCCTCTGTATTAAGCTCCTCAGTATCTGTCGTTTATCCTTGAGGGATCTGTTTCCGTCCATAATGATTTCTATTTTCTCTACACCAACAACCATTTGCAATCACAGCTCAGGCGTGACCTCATCATAGGTAAAGAGCTCAAACCTATCTCCAACCTTTATATCGTTGAAACTTTCTATGCCTATACCGCATTCGTACCCGGATTGCACTTCTCTAACGTCATCTTTAAACCGCTTCAGGGAGCCAAGCCTGCCCTCATATACTGTGACTCCGTCCCTGATAACGCGCACGAAGTCATTCCTTGAAACCAAACCGTCGGAAACGTTGCATCCGGCTATAGTTCCAACCTTCGAAACTCGGAACGTGGCCTTTACATCTGCATGGCCGAGTATCCTTTCGGACTGTATTGGCTCAAGCAGCCCTACCATAGCGCTCTTTATGCGGTCTAGAACGTCGTAAATTACCGAGTGCAGCTCGATCGAGACGTTTTCCCTCTCAGCGGCTTCCAAGGCTTTGGGCTCGGGCCTTACGTTGAAGCCGACAACTATGGCATTCGATGCGCTCCCGAGCGCTATGTCCGTTTCATTTATGGCCCCTACGGCCGAATGGATGATCTTGACCCTGCACTTCTCGGAAACGATGTTCTCAATAGAGTCCTTAAGCGCTTCAATCGAGCCTTGGACATCGGTCTTGATAATTAAGAGAAGCTCCTTAATCTCTCCTTCTTTAAGGGTATCGAACAGGTTCTCGAGGCTCAACTTCACTGACGTAGAAGCAACCATTTCCCTCTCTCTGCCCTGCCTGTGAGCAACGATTTCCTTGGCAGTTTTCTCGTTCTTTACCACATAGAAATTATTGCCCCCCGAAGGCACTCCGGACAAGCCGACTATCTCAACCGGCAGTGACGGGGTAGCCTCATCTATCCTGCCGCCTTTATCGTCCACCAGTGCCCTGACTTTCCCGTATGTCGTGCCGGCGAGAACAACATTGCCGACCCTTAGAGTTCCATCCTTAACTATGACAGTTGCCACAGGCCCCTTTCCCCTGTCCAGCTTGGCATCGATTACAGTGCCGTTAGCCCTTTTATTGGGATTTGCCGTCAACTCAAGCATGTCTGCCTGGAGAAGAACCATTTCCAGAAGCCCGTCAATTCCATGGCCCGTCTTCGCACTCACCTCGCAAACCATCGTTTCCCCTCCCCATTCCTCGGAGACAAGGCCTATCTCGGAAAGCTGCCGGAGCACCTTGTCCTTATCGGCATCCGGCTTGTCGATTTTATTCAAAGCCACGATAATAGGCACCTTAGCGGCCTTTGAGTGGTTTACCGCCTCTTCGGTCTGGGGCATGACACCGTCGTCTGCAGCTACAACAAGTATAACGATGTCGGTTACCTGGGCCCCTCGCGACCTCATGGCTGTAAATGCCTCATGGCCCGGGGTATCGATGAAAACAACCCTATTTTCTCGGACATCTACGCAGTATGCGCCTATATGCTGAGTTATTCCCCCCGCCTCTTTGTCTACAACGTTGGTCCGTCTTATCGAATCGAGCAGAGTAGTCTTTCCGTGGTCTACGTGACCCATTACAGTCACCACGGGCGGCCTCGGAAGCTCCTGCCCTTCAACCTCGGAGTCCTTCTCTAAAAGAAGATCCTCTTCCTCAAATAGATCGGGGGTCACTTCATAACCCAGTTCCTCTGTAACTATTGTAGCGGTCTCATGATCGATGGATTGATTTATTGTGGCGGGCACTCCGAGAGAAATGAGCTTCTTGATCAGCCCAGAGGACTTGATTCCCATCCTCTTTGCAAGCTCGCCGACATTTACGCTCTCCCCCAGCTTTATAGGTCGTTTCACGTGCCTTTCGGGGAACTCTATAATCCTGGCGGTTTCGGCGTCTCCGGAGTGTGCGCCGTATTGCTCGGCACGGGCCGTCCCACGGGTCTGTCTTCCCGAGCGGCCTCCGTTCTGGGCACCTCTGAAGCGGGGCTTCTTGTCATCGACGAGAAACTCTCTCTTCTTAACGGGAAGTTTCGTTTTGAAGGCCCTTCTCAGCTCTTTAAGGGTTTCCTCATCGATTATCTCTCCACGCTTGGGCTTCACCGCCTTCTTGGCTTTCTTCTTCCTCGCCTCTTCATTCCTCTGCGCTTCGGCACCCTGTTTTCTCCCCTTTGCCTCAGCTCCGCGCTCAGCCCTCGGGAGCCCCCCGTCTTCTGGCGGTAGGGTCCCCTCATCAACCGCCTCAGGGGCGGCCGCCGTCTCCTCGGCCTCCGGGCTTAGCTCCTCGGCATGAGTTTCCAGTGTCTCCGCGGTAGGGGCCCCGTCTACCTGAGGCCGGTCTTGGAGAGGGGTCTGTTTCACCTCAGCGGGCTCGGCAGCCTCCCCGGCTGCTGTAAGCTCCTGGGACTCTTCAGAATTTGTCTCCTCCGGTTTAGGCTCCTCCTTAGGCTCTACAACCTTTTTCCTCCTCTTTCTAAGAACCACCGAATGGCCTTTACGTCTTTCGACGATCTCTTCCCCTTCGGTCTCAGACCTTATAATCCTGACCTGTTCTTCGGTATCCGAAGCCTTATTGTCAAGACCCTCCCCCCCCGGAGCCAGTCCCCCGTTTGATCTTAATGAACCCAAGTTATCCTTTATTCTCCGGGCCTCTTCATCCGATATAGAGCTGGAGTGGCTTTTGACTCGTATGCCAATCTTTACGGCTAACTCTATGACCTCTTTGTTTGACACGCCAAGTTCCTTCGAAAGGTCATAGACTCTGATATTCGCCATGTAATAAACACCTTTTTTGAGTGAAAAATTTAATTAAATTATGTTACAACATTAACTCTTAATTGCAAAGCTAAGGGGGAACGCATATCTAAAAATCGCATCTAGTAAGGCTCGACCTCAACAAACTAATATGTAATCCCATTCCCCTTGGGGCCGCCATCACAAAGAACCTCCGCCTCGCTCATTGCGCATTCGGCTCCGCCAAATGCACACCCCCTAAGCCCTATGTTTCTTCCACCGGAGTTAGCTCCTCAACTTGCTCCTGCTCCTGAGCTTGTTCGGGTACTTGAACTTCTTCGGGCTCCCCTCCCTGCTCTTCCTCAACCTCCTGAACTTCTGTCATTTTATCGAGCTTATCCTTCAGGGCTATTCTGGCCGAGGTTTGAATGGCCAGGGCTTTTTCTTCGTCATTAATGCCCCCGGCCTTCACGAGCATAGATGGTTCTGCAAAAGCAATGTCCTCGAGCGAGCGGAACCCCTCGCCGTAGAGCAGATTCGCCGTAACCTCCCCTACATTAGGCAGGGTCATCAACACTCCCAACGACTCCATCTTCTCCTTCATCATCTGAGTGTCGGTCTTGATATCCACTTTCCAATCGCTGAGGCGGGAAGCAAGCCTCACGTTTTGACCCCTTCTGCCTATTGCGAGGGAAAGCTGGTCGTCGTTCACAATTACCTCCATCGACTTGTTATACTCGTCTATTATCACCTTGTTCACAAGCGCCGGGGACAGGGCGTTGCAAACGAATCTAGCGGGGTCAGGCGACCATGGGACTATATCTACTTTTTCCCCTCTCAACTCCTGTATTATGTTCTGTACCCTGGAGCCCCTCATGCCTACACACGCCCCGACGGGGTCTACGTCGGAGTCGTGCGATGCTACGGCTATTTTTGTCCTGGTGCCCGGTTCGCGTGATATGTTCTTTATTTCCACTATGCCCTCGGTTATCTCCGGCACTTCAGATTGAAACAGTCTTTTGACGAAATCGATGTGGGTGCGAGATAGGATAAGCTGGGGCACCTTCTTAGTTTCCTTTATATCGACTAGAACTGCCCTTAAGCGCTCCTTGGGCTTGTAATACTCCCTGGGCACCTGGTGCTCGGGGGGGAGAATTGCCTCCGTTCTTCCGAGGTCCACTATGACGAACTTCCTCTCAATGCGTCTCACGATACCGCTTACGAGCTCACCCTTTCTGCTTATATACTCCTCATATATCACCTTTCCTTCCGCTTCCCTCAGCTTTTGCATTATCTTTTGCTTGGCGTTCTGGATGGCTACCCGAGTGAAATCTGGGTCGATTCTCACTCCGATGAGGTCGCCTTCTTCGGCCTCGGGGTCGAGCTCAACCGCATCCCTAAGCTCAATCTCTGTTTCCGGATCCTCAACATCCACAACGACCGTCTTGAACTCAAAAAGCTCTATGTCGCCCTCTTCCTCATTGAAATGGACTTCGAGCTCCTTGATCTTGCCGTCCATACGGAAAAGCTTCTGGGCCGCGGAAAGAACCGCCTCTTCCACGGCGGTAACAATAGCATCTCGGTCAATGCCCTTGTCTTTATACACCGAATCTATTACCCTGCTAAGCTCCGTAGTCATAGCTCCCTTACCTCCTAAAAGTCCGGTTCAAGGTTTGCCCACTTTATGCTTTCCATGGGAATGGAGTGGCCTCCTCCATCAACCTCGACCGTTATTACATTCTCGGCAAAACCGAGCAGTTTGCCCACGAATATGCTCCTTTCATCGATATCCACGGTGGTTTTGATCTTCACCTTTCTCCCCCTGAACCTCATGAAGTCGGCAGGCCTCTTCAGGGGCCTCCTCAGCCCCGGAGAGGATACCTCCAGGGTGTACTCACCGCCTATTACCTCATACACATCGAGCAGCGCGCCGAGCTCCCTGGATACCTTAGTGCAATCGTCTATATTAATGCCACCGTCTTTATCGAGAAATATCCTCAACAACTTGCCCCTGCCCTCGGTCCTGTAAACAACCTCAACAAGCTCAAAGCCGTTTTCAACGAGCACCGGTTCCAAGAGCTCATTCACCTTATCCGCGGTACTCCTCCGGACATCTCTTGTTCCCATTTAAAACCCCGGAAATAAAAAAAGCGGGATAAAACCCGCTCGACAGAGCTAAATTTGCAAAAAATTCTACACTACATCCGTAAAAAGAGCAAATAACCGAGTGTGAGGACTAGTTGAAATTGAACTGAACTGGCTTAAATCTAACAGTAGGTTAGAATATAATCTTATCCCGCTTAATACAATAAAGTACTGCGTTTAATGACCAAAAAGGGGGAAGAGAAAATGTCCGGCACAGTTGATATGAATATCGAGAGGAGAAGGCCTTTCGACCCCGAATGGTACCTGAAACAAAACAGGGAGCAGTGGGTCCTTGCGAAGATACTTCAAAAAAGAGCCGAAGAGCTCGGGGATAAACCGTTCCTTCAATTTCAAAACGAGCCCCCAATCAGTTTCAGGGAGATTAACGACCTGGCCAATAAAGTCGCAAACGCCCTTATCGCCTCGGCCGTAGAGAAGGGAGACAGGGTGGCGGTTCTACTGCCCAACTCAGCCGACTATGTGGCCGTCTGGTTCGGGATTCTCAAGGCCGGAGCGGTCATGGCTCCCGTGAACAACGCTTACAAAATGGATTTTCTCGAATACATCATCGACAACTCCGATGCCAAAGTGCTCTTCATATCAGAGGAACTGCTTGAGAGGGTAGCTCCCATACAGGATTCAATACAGCAGGTCGAGAAAATAGTCGTATGGACTAAACAAAGGACGAGTGAATTCGACTCGAAGGCAGTCACTTCTAAGCCGCTTTTCTCATACACGGAACTCATTGAAAGTTCTTCTGCCCGGGAGCCGGAGGTAGAAACGAGCTTTGTAGACGTCGCGCGCTTGATGTACACCTCCGGAACCACCGGACGCTCCAAAGGGGCATTCAAATCCAACGCCGCTGACTACTACAGCGCCAACGGATACAGCGAGCTGATGGACATCGATCCCGACGACGTGCTTTTCACCTGCCTGCCGCTCTTCCACTCAAACGCGCAGGTGCTGTCGGTCTACCCGGCCCTTATAGCAGGGTGCAAGATAGTGGTTTACGAGAGATTCAGCACTACGAACTTCTGGAAATGGATGAAGGCCTCAGGAGCGACCGTATTCAACCTTCTGGGAGCCATGAGCTACTTCCTCTGGCGCCAGGAGCCCATACCCGAGGAAAGGGAGCACAACGTTAGGCTCACGCTGATCTCCCCATCTCCCCATGACATACTGGAGGAATACATGGAGAGGTTCAACATAAAGATACTCGAGGGCTACGGGCTTACCGAAACCGGCGTGGTCACCTACATGCCCCCTGACGAGCCGTTCAGGCTCAGCTCATGCGGAAAGACCGCACCGGGATACGAGATAAAGATAGTAAACCCCGAAACCGACGAGGAGCTTGAGAGGGGGCAGGTCGGGGAAATAGTGGTAAGGCCCAGGATACCCAACATCATGCTTTATCACTACCACAAAATGCCTGAAAAAACTGTCGAGGACTTCAGGAATTTCTGGTACCATACAGGCGACGCGGGGCGTATGGACAGCGACGATTACGTGTATTTTGTGGACAGGGTCAAGGACTACATCAGGAAAAGGGGCGAGAACATAAGCTCCTTAGAGGTGGAGAAGATAGTGTGCCGACACCCGGCAATCGCCGAAGCGGCGGCCTTCGGCGTAAGCGCCGGAGAGGGAAAGTACGCAGAGGACGAGCTCATGATAGTGGCGGTCAAGAAGCCCGGCTCGGAGATTGACCCCGAAGACCTGGCAAAGCACTGTGAGGAGCTGATGCCGTACTTTATGGTCCCTACGCTGATCAGGTTCGTCAACAAGCTGCCCAAGACGCCCACCGAGCGTGTAAGGAAGCACATATTAAAACAGGAAGGGGTGACGTCGGACACCTGGGACATGGCAAAGGCCGGATACAAGATCAAGCGTTAATGGCGACCGCCCTATCAAACCCCTGAAATGAAACCTTCGGCAGGCCGCGCCTATACATGCAGGAGTACAATTAAGCGTTGCTACTCGCAGTTTTATGCCCCCTTCTTATCGCCCTCTCCCACATCTGTATGTCCTACCCTTTTACTTCCCCGCTTTGTAATTTAGCTCTCCGGGTTATAAAATAGAAGGTGCACTC
>JADFKM010000052.1 GCA_022564935.1 Candidatus Dadabacteria bacterium | reverse complement strand
AGGTAGCCCCTTTCCCCTTTCAGCTGTATTTCCCCTGATTTTATGATTAACCTGTTTCGAAGGGACCGGGGTTGAATGGAAACTTCCTTGAGCGATATCACCCCTGTAAGCTTTGGACGCAGCAACCTTCCGCTGGCCGTCAAATCAATGACGCCCTTTCCGTCAACCTCGTTTATTTCATCGTTGAGGATGCTAAGGGGGCTCAGGCTTATTCCGCTGGATTTAACGGAGCAATTTATTGTCGCTTCCTCTAGGGAGTCCTTAATGTTGTTCATGTCCAGGTTTATATTTGCACTCGTTCTTATTTTGAGCACGCCGGTTTGTTTATCATTCAAATCGATGTCAAGTTTAAGTTTTCTTTTCGAGTAAAATAGCCTTAAGTTTGCGTCCTCGATCTTTAGCTCATTGAATAGGAGACTTTGGATTGAGAGATTGGAGACGATCGTTGGGTTTTTGTAGTTGCCGCTAACACTTAATTTCCCCGTCGCTATACCGCCGAACTGAATTTTCCGAAAGGATAGTGCTTCTGAGAGGTCTCCCATGTTGAGTTTGTTGATTTCTATTAGAGCTTCTACCGGCCCGTTGAAATCCACGTCGGCGTCGGCGCGGATGTAGTTGTCTTTAAAGTACAGGGCAATGGATTTTGCAATAACCCTTTCGGGAGAGAGTTCGAGAATTATGGTTTCCCTGTTTTGCAGCAATTGTCCGTTGATATTTATTTTCAGCCTGTCGATTTCGATATGCTTGTTTTTATCTGTAAGTCCCGTTAATTTGAACTTAAGCTCATGATCCCAGTTACCTTCTTCTCCAATGTACACGAGCCCGTTTAATGAAGAGGATTTTGTTTTTGCCGTGAGTTTAAGGCTTTTGTATGTTTGGCCCCATAATTTGATGTTCTCAAACTCCGCATTCAGGTTGAATTTCGGGCTTCCAGAGTCTATGAGGGCTTTTCCCGCGATTTTCACGTCTTTAGCCTTAAAAAATTTGTATTTTATTTTTGAAGCTTCGGCCCTCAGCTCCACAAGGGGCCGGTTCAAGGGCCCCTTAATCGTTCCCGATGCGGATAATGAGCCTGTGATGGGATGGATAGGTGAATAGTCGTTTAACACCTTAAGGTCTTTAATGTCGAGGTTGAAACTGAGTTTATCGTTTTGACCGGTCCCTGCATTGATATTGAACTCCTCGGATCTCAAGGATAAAGAATTTATGGTAAATCCAGATGGTTTGTAGGATATGTTATAATCCCCGCTTTCGATGCTCAACTCATCGAGGAGCTTTGAAGGGGATAGACTGCCTTGCACGGTTACGGTGAATTCTTTTTCGGGGACTCCAAGGGGAACAATACCGTTTAAAGCTAAATTTGAGTTCAGCAGGCTCGAGTATTTGTCGTTGTCTAATATCTTTGGAAGGTTTATGTTCGTTGCTTTAGTGATGGTATCAAAGCTCACGCGTGAGTTGCTCCAATTAACATTTCCGCTGGACTTGGCGGAGCCGAAATCCCCGATGTGTAGAATGTCGTTTATTTTCACCTCGACGCTGTAGTCGGTCAGTGTATTCCATTTGCCCCTGACGTCCAGGTCGGCGGATGAAATTGCGCCCTCGGGCATTCTGGGAACGAGCCGGTTTATAAATGAGGTCGGTAAGTTATCTACTTTTATTTTCCCGTCAAAACTGTTGTTCCCCTTTTTTTTGAACAGGTGCGTGAGGTCGGCTTTTCCACTGATTAGAATGTCGCCCGAAGATAGGTGTATTAGCCCGTCTTTGAATTTGATCTTTGTTCCGTCTACATTGATGTTATTAACTTCGCCCGTTACGGGTTGCTCGAGCACCCGGGAACTCAACAGTTTGAGGTTTACGTCTGCCCGCAGGTCTGCGAATTTTAGGAATTTCCCTTTTGCTCGTGTTATCTCCAGGTTTAAAACGCCTTTTCTTACATCGATTCCCGAAACTATGGCAGATAGGCGAAATTCCGTTTCAACAAACCTTTTTACTTTCCCCTTTAGATTTATCGCCATCCCTTTGTAGTTCGCGAGTAGGTTTTTAATCGCAAAATTATGCGATTTGCCCTTAGAGGATATGGTAGAGGTGTAGGTGCCTTCGATTTGGAGCCCTTCGAAAACGGCGCCCGAAGGCACGACTTTTAAGTCAGCCCGGTGAAGCTTAAGGTCTATTTTTTTGTTCAACCCGATAAGATTGACCGAGAAATCCAAGTCGTTTAAATCAAATTCGATGGTTTTCTTCTTACCCTTGTCTATAATCCTGATGTTGGCATTTTCTACTTCCGCTCCGTCAATAATAAAACTCCACGGCAGTGTTTTTGTTCTGCTTTTCCTCTTTTTGAAATACCTTTTTTTTGACAGCTTCTCGTAGTTCCATATTCCGTCTTCATCCTTTGAGATTGTGACGGTTACGGTACCTAGCTGGATGTGCTGAATTGAGATAATCCGGTTGATTAGCGACGGCCAGTCAAAGAAAATCAAGGGCGAGTATTTTACTTTGGCCTCGTCGATTTCTACAAACGGCTCGTCTTCCACCAGGAGGGTCAGATTTTTTATTGTTATCCCGGTCAGCAAATTCCCCTCCAGTTTGCCTATCTTTAATTTCTGATTGGTTGCCGTTGATACAGTTTTTTCAACGGCCTTCTTTAAAAAGTTTCTGAAGTAATTGGTTTGTGTATATACAGATACCGTAATGAGAATGAGTAGAAGGAGGGCAAATAGAAATCCGAGCGCTTTGATTAATTTTGATTTCATAATTAATAATTGTCTTTAATTATATCATACACCCGCGTTTGTGTTGATGACCGTTACTATTATTTGCCAAAGCAGTCTGTCGCAGGCCTTATTTTAATTTTTTATTCCGGTTAGTCAGACGGACCGGGCGGATTGGGGGGGGGCATTTATTTTCGAGCGGCGAGGGAGAGCTTAATCTATTGGCCTTGGGGGTTTTAGAAGGAGATGTTTATGGGGTTAGGACGTAAACGGGCTGATTATAACTACGATGAATACTGAAAGAATGAATGGCTGACGGCATAAATCTCGTCGTTAAAACGCATGTCCTATGCTTATGAAGAACTGGACACGGTTGGTTCCCGGTTGGGGGTTGATGGCGTATCCCAAATCTGCCCTTATCGGGCCTATCAGAGTGTTGTATCTGAGACCGATTCCGGGAGAATATTTGATATCGTTGAGTTGAAAATCCCATTGTTTTGTATATACATTGCCGAAATCAAAGAAAACAACCATGCCGAAATCCCTCCAAAGGGGGAATCGACTCTCTATGCTTCCTTCGAGCAGCGAGTTGCCGCCTACAGGTTCGTTGTTTGCATCAACAGGGCCCAGCCTGAGAAAGCCGAATCCTCTGACGCTGGTGCTTCCACCGGCGAAAAACCTGGCGAAAATCGGAACATCAAGCCTATCTGTGGACCCGTAGGGCTGTATTACCCCTATTGCGAGTCTGGAAGCGATAACGGTTCCAAGCAGTTTTCTATACCCTTTCAATCTCAGTGTGCCTTTTATATAGTTTTCTTCAGACCCAATGCCTGAGGCTGATGATTCGAGTAAGAGCTGTGCTACGGTTCCGCGTTTGGGGTTGAGCAGGTTTCCCGCGGTGTTTCTTTCGACTCCCGTGGTGAAAAATGATAGCAGCACCCTTCTGTCTTTAATGAATTCCCCGGTAGCGTCGGTGATTTCAACGAGACGTGAGAACTGTATATTATAATTTAAGAAGGTCTCGTAAGCCGTGTTAAATTTTTTCCTCAAGCCGGTTGTTCCCAGCAGGGATTCGGCGGTGAAGCTCGGCAAGTCGTCCCTTTTGGAGATAAATCGCATGTACATCTCCGAGCCGCTGCCCACGGCGTAGGGTTGTACGAACTCGCTTTCAACTCTTTGTGTTAGGGCTGAGAATTTTCCCGATACCTCTATCCTTCTACCCCCTCCCAGGAAGTTTCGCTGCACCCAGAGGATCTGCCCCCTGAACAGGTCCTCGGTGCCGAATCCTACCCCGACCTTGATGCTGGAGTATTTACGCTCCGTCACATTAATTTGTATATTTGCGATTTTATTTTTATCGTCGAAGCTGGTATCTATGAGCACGTGGCCTACTAGGCCCAGCTCAAATATGCGCGTTTGAGTTGTTTCGAGGTCCTTGACCGAATACAACTCGCCCTGTTTGTACACGACTTCCCGCAATATGACTTTACTGTTGATTTTCTTGTTGCCGCTGACCTGCGTTGTCCCAAACCTGTAAAGACCTCGCTGCTGGATTGTGAAGCGTGCTTTTGCCCAGCCTTCTTTCCTGTTCACAAGGGCTTCTCCCTCCACACTGCCTTTTGGATAGCCGTTATTCGAAAGTATGGATGTTATGACTGCCTTAGTTTCCTGATACAGAACGGTTGAGAACCGTTTGTTTAGCTTCAAGGGAATGGCCTTTTTAATATCCTTCAGGATTGACTCGTCTAAATCATGGGTAAAAAATAGATTAAGCTGCTTCAATAAAACCGGCTTGCCTTCGGTTACGTAAATTTTGATGGCAACGGTATTTAGCTCCTCGTTGTGTTTAAGCTTGTATTCGGCGGTTGAGTTATAAAAGCCGTTGTTGGCGTATAAACGCTTGATCCTTATCATGTCGTCCTTGAGGATTTCTTCGTCGAATTCTGGTTTTTTTACCCAGAACAGAATTGATGGGAACTCCGTAGCTATCTTCTTTTTGATTTTTTCTTTTGGAATGGATTTTACGCCTTTGAATTTTATCTTCGTTATTCTTACGACCGACTCTTTGGGGGGTTCGGTTTCATTGTCTGAAGTGGCTAGGGACGGTGCCGCTGCAGTGGCTAGTAGGCATAGGACAAATAGTATAGGCGTCCGGATTTTCTGCATACAGTTTTTCGCTGGCTTGTAATTAATAGAATTTATGATTAATCGCTTATAGCGAAAGAGAAAATATAAGTTTTTTGTTGCCGGTATTCAAGGTCGGTAAATTATTGAATGATTAAGTTAGCTTGTTAGGATTGGTAAAGTTTACATTTTTCTCGCAGATTTGTATAATTTAAGCCGTGAATGAAGGTATTGAAGATGTAGGAGCGGAATTCGAGCGGAATCAGAAGGTCATCACAGTAATTTGGTTTGCTTTTGTTGTGTTTGTGGTGGTTACTGTTGTTGTGGCGAAGTTTGCCTTAAAACCTATTGAACCTGAGATGAACAAATCACTGAAAATGCTGTTTTATTTGTTGTCTTTTGCGGCCGTCATTTTATCTAGGGCTATAAAGTCAAAAATTCTTTCGGGCAGAAATATAAGTTCGGATAATTCGAGTGCAGCTAAAAATTACATGACAAAGGTGATGACAGCACATGTCATTTCGTTCGCAATGTGCGATTTGGTGGGAATGCTTGCTTTGTTTCTATACTTTCTTTACGGCTCGTCTGTAGATTTGTACGCATTAAGCGGATTGTCTATAGTGTGTTTAATTTTTAACTATCCCAAGCTCTATTTGTCTCAGAGTACTACCGTCACAATACATTGATTCACATTTTAATTGCGGGTTTTTTGTGCCGCTGTGCGAATTCCTTTAAATTGACATTGATATGGATTTATGATAGAAAGAAGGCCAATGAAATTCGCCTTCCTGCTCCTGTGCCCCTTTCTCCTCCTGCTTCAGAGTGGTTGCGGACTTAAATCTTCGGCAGACCATCCGAAAAAAACAAAAGGCCTTTCAGCCCTAAATTCAGCAGATACAGATTTCGGTTCCGAGCAAGAGCCGAGTAGTTTCTTTTTACAACTCTCAGAAAGCGATACGTGGAGGACTAACTACTATTTTACCCATCTAAGAAAGAAGATTTTTTTTGATATGCCGGGCGGCATACCGGAAACCGAGTACGATCTGCCGGTAGTTTTAAACGACAGGGTTCAAAGGTTCTTAGTGTACTTCCAGGGTCCCGGGCGTAAGGTTTTCAACAAGTGGCTTGCGAGGTCGGGCAAATATATTCCGGCTATGAAGGAAATTCTTGGAAAACGCGGCCTGCCCACCGACTTGGTTTACCTGGCGATGATAGAGAGCGGTTTCAATATTAAGGCGCGCTCAAGGAGGGGTGCCGTAGGGCCTTGGCAGTTTATGAGGTCAACGGCTGAGAGGTACGGACTCAGGGTTGATTACTGGATTGATGAGAGGATGGATCCGGTGAAATCCACGGTAGCCGCAGCCGATTATCTAAGCGACCTATATGAGATGTTCCAGGACTGGGAGCTGGCCGCCGCGGGTTACAATGCCGGAGAGAGAAGGGTTCAGAGGGCTATGAGCAGGACCAACTCCTCTGATTTTTGGAAGCTCCGTGGAAGTGCCTTGCCCCGCGAAACCAAGAACTACGTGCCCAAGCTAATTGCGGCACTGATTATAGCAAAGAACCCCGAGAGATATGGGTTCACGGGCATCGAATATCAAGATCCGGAGCCTGTGGAGACAGTAGCCGTGCCCTCGCGTAAGAGTCTCAGGGATATAGCCAAGGTAATCTCCCTTAGTTATCGCGTCCTGCAGGAGCTAAACCCGAGCTTGATAGCGGGCTCCACTCCGCCGGGAGGGCATTTCGAGATCAATGTGCCCCCTGGTTACGGGGATATAGTGTCAAAAAAATCAAAGGAAATTGCGTCTCTAAAGAATGTACAGAGGGCTACATACAGGATTAAGCGGGGCGATACGCTAATAGGGATCTCCCATCGTTTTCATGTAAGCGTGTCTTCTATACGGGACGCTAACGGCATAAGGGGTTCTTTGATAAGGTCGGGGCAGGTGCTAAAGATTCCACGCAGCTACGCCGGCGCGCACAACACTTCCAGAGCAGGTAAAAAGAACAAATCTCAGAATTCGGGCAACGGCAAGCTAAAGTCCGGTAAGAAATATGTGGTTAGAAAGGGCGATAACCCTTACGACATAGCCCGAGCTCACAATATTAGCGTCACGAGCTTATTGAAGCACAACGGTAAGAAGAACCCGAGGAGACTCCAGATCGGCGAGGTTTTGTACATACCCGCTGAGAAGTCCCACCACTCTGCTGCTTCCTCAAAAAAGGAAATTGAATACATAGTTAAAAGGGGCGATACGCTTTGGAATATAGCGGCAAAATACAGAGTACCCCTTTCGGAGCTGAAGAGGTGGAATAAAATGAGCTCCGATAAATTGGTTGCAGGAGACAGTCTAAAGATTTATATAAATTAAGTGATGCCCCCAGTCCTATGCCATTAGAGGTCTTCCTTGGTCATATACCTCGATACATTTCCCGACCCATGCGAGCGCCTGAAAAGTAGCTATGTACAAAAGAAGGACTCCATCAAGGCGCGCTTGGGGGATTTTGAAACACTCTTCAACACCCTGGACGATACCGGTGTATTTGAGGAGCTTGTTTTCTGCATACTCACCTCAAACGCCGGTGCAGCTATGGGTATGCGCGCCGTGGAAGCCATTAGGGATATACTCCTAGAAGGCACTGAACAGGAGCTGCACGCAGCGCTTAAGCGCTCCTACAGGTACCCCGGTCACGCCAGCTACATAGTTGTGACGCGTGAGTTTCTCATGGGCGAGCATGACTTCAAGATAAAGGAGCTGCTGCTCTCGTACGACGACCCGGTGGAAAGGCGTGATTTTCTGGCGCAGACAAAAAGCATCAAGGGCATAGGGTATAAGCAGGCCAGCCATTTTTTGCGCAACGTGGGGTTCAGGGGGTACGCCATACTGGATAAGCACGTGGTGCTCTCGCTGTATGAGTTCGGGGTGATAGACGACCCTAGGCCGCCCACATCCCGCAAGCGGTACCTTGAGGTGGAGCACAGGCTGCGGGGGTTCGCCGCGCGCCTCGGAATCGACTTCGACGAGATGGACCTGCTCCTGTGGAGCGAGAAGACGGGGAAGATACTCAAGTGAGGTTTATTTGACCAGTGCAGAAGCGCCCTTAACTTTCACTGGAACACTACATCGCTAATTTTATACATATCATACTTAGTGGTGATAAATTTCTATCATGAGCATGACAGCGGAAAAAGTAATACGGATTTTGAGGAAAGCTGCGGAGAAGGATCTCTTAAATGTGATGTCTGAAGGATATGGGTGGTATAAGTATAGCTTTATACCAGCGTTGAACTATGTCAGGTGTAATGTCAAGGAAGAGAATGAATTAATCACCAAATCATATTATTTCCTAGCTGGTATGTTTTATTTAATTGGCGCTTGGAAGGCAGCAATACGCTCAAATAAAAAAGCGCTTCGCTGCAATCCCAATTTTGCTGAGGCGTATGTTGACATTGGCTCATTGTATTATGAAATGGGGAAGTACAAGAAGGCTATAGGAACAATAGAAAAGGGGTTGAGCATGAATCCCGATATCTACTGGGGAGAAGATTATTTGGAAGATGCTAAAGAAGCTATAGAGAAAAACGAGCAGTCTGATTATGACGAAAATGGTGTTGAAACGCAGGTCTACGAGTATTTGGCGCAAGACAAGCCACAAAAAGCATTAAAACTTGTAAACAGGAAGCGATTATCCAAATACAGGTTGTTGAAATATATGGCATTAGGAATCCTGTATTATTCAAATAAGGTCTATTATAAGAGATTGATTTTTAAGTAATGGCGAAAGATACAGGAGAATAATGACAATTTTTCTTTGGGTTGGGAAGATTGGTTTTATATTCCATGTAATTTTTATAACGACAAAAAGTTTTGGGATATGCTGCTAATACTAAATGATCGTATCGAATGGGGGATATTCCCCGAACATAGGAGTCTTGGTGAAAATCTTAAAGATTTGGCCACAAAATTTGATAGAGAACTGGTGATTAGATCCAATATTTACCGTACTAGCACAGATATTGACGAGTTGAAGGAACTATTAATGAAGTACCCGTTCTGGAAGGAAGTCGAAGAGGTATTGAAGGAACTGAAAAATCATAAATGACGGCCCATATTTGCTCAGACCCTAACTGCCTACGGCGCTTCTTGACAACATCCCGCCGGTCAAGAAACATTAATGCAGCACGCTTCAAAGGAGTTTATACATGGAGTACGAGCCGGTTATAGGGCTTGAGGTTCACGCCCAGTTGCTTACGAGCTCAAAGCTGTTTTGCTCCTCTTCAACCAGGTTCGGCGCCGAGCCCAACACCCAGGGCTCCCCGGTGTCGCTCGGCCTTCCCGGGGCGCTGCCGGTGCTGAACAAGAAGGCTCTTGAATACGCCATCAAGGCAGCGCTGGCGCTCAATTGCGAAATCGCCCATACGTCCCGCTTTGCCCGAAAGCATTACTTCTATCCCGACCTGCCCAAGGGGTATCAGATATCCCAGTACGACGAGCCGCTTTCAAGCCATGGGTGGCTTGAGGTTGAGACCAACGGTGAGCCCCGGCGAATCGGAATCACCAGAATCCACATGGAGGAGGATGCGGGAAAGCTCATTCACGAGTACTCGCAGACCCAAAGCTACGTCGACCTTAACCGCGCCGGAGTCCCGCTCATTGAGATAGTCAGCGAGCCGGACATTAGGACGACCGAGGAGGCCGTCGAGTACATGAAGAAGCTCCGCGCCATTCTGATGTATATCGGGGTGTGCGACGGGAACATGGAGGAGGGAAGCCTCAGGTGCGACGCGAACATCTCTGTGCGCCCAAAGGGCTCGGAGGAGCTTGGAACGAAAACCGAGATAAAGAACGTCAACTCGTTTAAGTACGTTCAAAAGGCCCTTGAGTATGAGATAAGACGTCAAATATCGGTGCTTGAGGGCGGCGGGGAGGTCGTTCAGGAAACCAGGCTTTTCGATTCCGGCCGCGGGGTGACCGTATCGATGCGCTCGAAAGAAGAGGCGCACGATTACAGGTATTTCCCCGACCCGGATCTGCTGCCCGTCGTTGTGGAGCCGGAGTTTGTAGAGGAAATAAGGGGCTCAATACCGGAGCTTCCCGATGAGCGGAAGCGGAGGTTCGTTGAGCATTACGATCTGCCCCCATATGATGCGGATGTGCTAACGGCCCAAAAACCCGTAGCGGATTATTTCGAGAAATGCATCACATACTACAATAAACCGAAGGAAGTGAGCAACTGGATCATGACCGAGGTATTGAGGGAGCTGAAAGGCGATGAGGAGGGTATTGAGAGTTTAGCAGTGACGCCGGAGAGGCTCACGGAACTATTGAAGCTTATGGACGACGGCACCGTAAGCGGCAAATTGGCTAAGGAGGTTTTTTCCGATATGGTGTCGACGGGAAAGAGGGCCGAGGAGATCGTGTCTGAGGGGGGCATCCGGCAGATCTCCGACACCTCCGAGATTGAAGCAGTCATATCACGCGTGCTTGAGAATTCCCCCGATGAGATAGACAGGTATAGGCAGGGTCAAAAGAAGCTTCTTGGGTATTTTGTCGGACAGGTGATGAAGGAAACGAGCGGCAAGGCAAACCCTGCGATCGTCAATAAAATGCTGGTCGAGAAACTGGAGGGGAAGACTGAGTGTTAAGTATGGGTCAATCATGCGGCCAGTTTTTGGTTTTTCTTATCAGAGCCGTCTATCTCGGAGTGCAGGCGCTTAATCTCCTCCATTATCATGTCTTTTACCGCGTTTACTCTCTCCTCAGGAGGATGGCGCTGTTTCTCTACTTTGATGGGTAGGCCGAACTTGAGTCTTACCTTGGCCGGTTTGATGAACTTTGTTTTACGCGGCAGGGCTTCGAATGTGCCGCTTATTCCAACTGGAATTACAGGCACTCCGGTGGCCAGCGCCAGCACCGCGACTCCTTCTTTGCCTTCCCCGATGGAGCCGTCTCTCGAGCGCTGTCCTTCGGGGAAAATCCCGAACAGGTTTCCATCGCGAAGGAGCCTCATTGTTTTTAAAAGGGCAACCCTGTCGTTCTCATCCCTTTTAACGGGAATGCAGTTGACGAGGTCGCACATGATGCGGAACGCCCTGTTTGATTCGTAAACGTCCGCAGCGGCCAGGAACACCACGGACCTTCTTTTCGTGAGTATAGAGGCCGTGTTAATTATCAAACCGTCGAGGTGGGAAGAGTGGTTCCCCGCGACAATTGCCGGGCCGCTCTCCGGTATGTTTTCAGCGTCGATATATTCTGCGGCCATATATATTTTAAAGAATAAATTTACGAAGACGGCGATCCAGTAATTCTTTGAAGTACGGTTCACATCCCTGTGCGGGTAGGTTTTCAGATGCAACAGGTCTTCACCGAAGTTTTTGGCAGCGCTTGAAATGAGATGAAATCTATTCATTGCAGGATTCGAGACTAAATTTCACATTTTTATGTGTAAAAATCAAGGGCAATGAATAAGCAAAGGGTGAGAAACCGGTGAGTCGATGAAATATTAAGTCGTTTGGTTCGCTACCGAGTTGTTATCTATGAAAATTAGTTCAGATTTACTTTATCAGTTTGAAGAACAAACTCTTTAAATACGTAGTCCCGGAGCTTTCCGTCGCATGCATTATATTCTGCCATTCATCATCGGTGATGTCTAAGAACACATTGAGTATATCGGGGTCGAATTGTGCTCCTGATTCCTTCTCTATCTTATTTCGTGCTTCGTCAAAAGGTATGCCGCTGCGGTACAAACGATCACTGGTCAGCGCGTCCATTGTGTCTACAATACTGAATATCCTGGCTTCAATAGGGATGTTGCTTCCTTTAATTCCGTGGGGATAGCCGCCTCCGTCGTAGCGTTCGTGATGGCATAGAACCAGATCCCTTGCGTCTTCGAGAAACTGTATTTCCTTGACCAGCTCATATCCGTATCTAGGATGTTTTTTCATTATTCTCCACTCGTCGTGATCAAGCTCTCCGGGCTTGAGAAGTATGCTGTCTGGAACGCCGATTTTGCCGATGTCGTGCAGTAAGGCTCCCTTGGCGATGCCTGAGAGCTGAGGTTCGGACAGTTCCATTTTTTGACCCAGTGTCAGCGCATACTCGGTAACCCTGTAGGAATGAAATCCGGTTTCTTTCTCTCTAAGGTCGAGGGCCAGTATCATGGCCTGGAGTGTGTCAGAGTATAGATTAAGCAATTCCTCGGTTTGCTCCTGAACCCTTTGTTCGAGATTAAACTGATAATCCCTGTTCTTTTTAATAAGCTCCGTCCTCTCGGCAGCCCTTTGTATTACCGTTTCCACTTCTGCCATATCGAATGGTTTAAAGATGTAGTCGTAGGCTCCTTGCTGCATAGCGGCTTTAACGTTTTCCGCATCCTTTGATGCAGAGACCATGACTACGGATAAGTCCGGGGAAATCTGTTTGAGTTTTTTCAGGGTCTCAATGCCGTCCAGTTTCGGCATCGCTATGTCTAGCAGGACTATATCGAAGGTTTGTCCGTCGTCAAATTTGGATAAACACGCGTACCCGTCGTTTACGGTCTCACATTCATATCCCAGTCGTTGCAGCGCTAGTTTAAGGAGCTTTAGAATGTATTCTTCGTCGTCGACGATTAGGATCTTTTCTCTGTTCATTCTTGAAAGGAGCCTTTTATAATGAATGCTTGAGGTAATACCCTAAAACTAAGGGGAAATCGTATTGACGATGAACGCAATACCACCCCATAGAACTATAAAGCAAATCAAAATATTAATCAAAAATAAATGTAATATATAGGCGGTCTTGTTTAGACGCGATGGTGGCTGGATTGACAGGGTGTGTATAGTATTTTGAATAGAGTTGCTTGGAGGGAAATTAAACGGCGATCTTCCTGCTCATTTGACCTTACATATATACTCGATTATTTTTAAAATCTGGCTGGTGCGAAATCTGATCAACTTGATGTGTTAAAAAGTCATCCAGCTACATTATCCAACTGCTTAAATACATGGTTTCCGAAGGACTTAAATGAAAGCGATACTGGTTTTAGAGGACGGCTCTACCTTTGAAGGAAGGGGTTTTGGGGCGCCGGGCGAGAGAACCGGAGAGGTTGTGTTTAACACGTCTATGAGCGGGTATCAGGAAATACTCACCGACCCCTCATACAATGCTCAGATAGTTGTGATGACGTATCCCGAGATCGGGAACTATGGCGTTAGCCCTGAGGATACCGAATCCAGAAGCCTGTTTGTACGGGGTTTTGTGGTTCGCGAGTACTGTTATTATCCGAGCAACTGGCGCTCGGTAAAGAGCCTGGGAGACTACCTCGGTGGCCATGGGATCGTGGCTGTCGAGGGGGTCGATACCAGACAGCTTACCAGGATAATACGTGACAAGGGCGCCATGAGGTGCATTATATCGACTGTCGATTTCGATATGGACAGCCTGCTCGATAAGGTGAAGTCGTCACCCCAGATTGTCGGGGCCGACCTCGTTACGGAGGTCAGCGCCCCGGAGGCTTACGATTGGAGTGAGGGAAGCGAGCTCTGGCGTCCGATGTATGACCTGCGCGAAGAGGGCAGGGCGCCGTTTAAAGTGGTTGTCATTGACTACGGCACGAAGAGCAACATATTGAGACGCCTCGTCGATATGGGCTTCAAGGTGACTGTGGTTCCCTCACGAACTTCCCCAAACGACGTGCTCGCTCTCGAGCCGGACGGCATACTGCTGTCCAACGGCCCGGGCGATCCGGAGCCCGTCACCTACGCAATCGAAAACATCAGGGCGCTTTTGGGTAAGAAGCCTATATTCGGCATCTGCCTGGGCCATCAGATCTTGGGTCTCGCTATGGGGGGGAAGACTTTTAAGCTCAAGTTTGGCCACCGCGGGACTAATCAGCCGGTAAAGAATGTGGCTACCGGAAAGGTCGAGATAACGTCTCAGAACCACAGCTTTGCCGTCGACCCAGAAACGCTTGGAAGCGCAGTGGACGTAACTCACGTTAATCTCAACGACGGCACGGTGGAGGGCTTGAGGCACAGGAGCTACCCCGCCTTCTCGGTCCAGTACCACCCCGAAGCTTCCCCCGGCCCGCATGACTCGAGCTACCTGTTCCACGAATTCTACAATTTGGTTAAGGAATGTGCATCTTAGCATCTCTCTTATCGATTTTGGGTACTACTGGATATAAAGGTTGATATGAACCTGACCTGTTTTAACTCTCGGAGTGATTTCTTATTTCCCTACCAGCGCCTTGAACTCCTCTTCGTTTAATGCGGCTACTCCAAATGCCTCGGCCTTCTGTAGCTTCGAGCCGGGGTCTGCTCCCGCTACCACGTAGTCGGTGTTTTTCGAAACGGAGGACGTTACCTTGCCGCCGAGCTCCTCGACGAGCCTCTTTGCCTCGCCGCGCGTGAAAGATTCGAGCGTTCCGGTGAAGACGAAGGTCTTTCCCTGCAGCTTCCCCTCTGCCGGAGCTGCTTCAGGGTATTTTATGGTCACCCCTGAAGCGAGTAGTTTTTTTATCTTTTCCCTATTGTTTTCACGGACGAAAAATTTAACTATGCTCGCAGCAACCTCCGGCCCCACGG
>JADFKM010000009.1 GCA_022564935.1 Candidatus Dadabacteria bacterium | reverse complement strand
CGGTGCGCCTGATAATGTCTATTATCCTCTCCCTATCCTTCGAGGACGCCCCCGGAATCTGAATGAGAATCCTGTTGGCTCCCCTCTTCTGTATCACCGGCTCCAGCACGCCGAACTCGTCTATTCTGTTTCTTATAACCTGTATCACCTGGTCGATGGTCTTCTCCTGGACATTACTAATTTGGCTGTCCATTAGTGTGAGAGTGAAGGAAGGCCCCTGCTCGTCCATAGCGATGCGGGCCACCTGCCTGTAGTTCTCCAGTATCTCATCTATATTTTTTAGGTCGGCCGGTGAGAACAAGACTACGGTAATTGACTTGCCTTCTATCTTTGTGCGCTTGATCACTATTTTTTTATCTTTCAAGCTGGAAGCTATATCTTCCTTTATGCTTGAGAGCTCGTACTCAATGGCCTTTTCAGGGCTTACGCCCAGAACGAGGAAAACACCGCCTCTCAGGTCGAGACCGAGCCGGAGTCCCTTCTTGGGGAACACCTTTCCCCACCACTGCGGGAGCTTTTCGCCAAAAAATGTCGGTGTTAAAAACACAAGCGAAAGGAACGTGATTATGAGTGTAACGGTAACCCAACCCCTGGAAACCCTGCTCATAGCGCCTGTCGATCCTCCTTAGGACTTCTTTTCCCCTTTTATCTCCTCAACGCCGGAAACACCGGAACGGGACATACGCACATTGATACCCTTTGCGATTTCCACCGTAAGCTCGTCGCCGTCGATGTTTACCACTTTCCCATAAATCCCCCCGGCCGTAAGAACCTTATCGCCGCGCTTGAGGCTCACGAGCATGTCCTTGCGATGCTTCTGCTGTTTTTGCTGAGGCCTGAGTATCAGGAAATAGAACAGAGCGAAAATCAGAATAAAAGGCGCAAAAGTAATTAGCTTAGAGCCACCCTGGCCCTCCGTGCCCTGGGAAGGGACGCAGCCCGCAGTCAGTAAAACCAATAGGAAAATTATAGATATCACATATGCACTCATGCGCCTGAAGCTCCTGTCATAGATTTGAATCCGGAAAAATCCCCCCTAAAAATCGACTCCCTTATCCCCGTCATAAGCTGCGAATAGAAATAAAGATTATGCATAGTCATAAGAATCGAGGCAAGTATCTCTCCGGCCAGATACAGGTGCCTCAAGTATGCCTTTGAAAAAGCGCTGCAGGTATAACAACCGCAGTCCTCATCGACCGGGCCGGAGTCATCGGCATAACGGGCATTTTTTATAACCACTTTTCCATGGTTTGTAAAGAGAGTGCCGTTCCTAGCGTTCCTAGTGGGGATGACGCAGTCGAACATGTCCATCCCCAAAGCCGCGGCCCGGGCGATGTCTTCGGGCAATCCGACGCCCATAAGATACCGCGGCTTCCCGTCCGGCAAGTACTGCACTGCCGTCCCGGTAGCCCGCAGCCTCTGCTCCTTGGACTCCCCTATGCCGAGGCCCCCTATTGCGTAGCCGTCAAAACCCATGCCCTCGAGGTCCCGCGCAGACTCCTCGCGCAAATCCTCATACACTCCCCCCTGTACTATACCGAACAGCGCCTTGTCTCCGCTCACCCTCACTTCCCTGCACCTGCGCGCCCAGCTTACAGTAAGCCGGGCGGATTTTTCCATATACTCACGGGTAGAAGGGAACGGGGGACACTCGTCAAGGCACATCATGATGTCCGCACCTAACGCCTCCTGTATATCGATAGACCCTTCGGGGGTCAGCTTGTACTTCGTTCCGTCTAAATGGGATTGAAACATTATGCCGTCCTTGGCGACCTCGCTCACCTTAGCTAGGCTCAGGGCCTGGAAGCCGCCGCTGTCCGTAACGAGCGGCCCGCTCCACCCCATGAACTCATGCAGCCCGCCAAGCTCCCTCACCCTCTGTACTCCAGGCCTTAAGTACATGTGGTATGCGTTGACTATCAACACCTGGGCGCCGATCTCTTCAAGTGCCCGCGGCGTCATGGCCTTAACCGTAGCTTGTGTGGCCACCGGCATAAAGCACGGCGTGTCTATAGCGCCGTGGGGCGTTTGAATTCTCCCGGTCCTAGCCCCAGTGCCGGGGTCAGTTTTCAGCACTTCGAACTTAAACATATCGAAACATGTACGGACCAGTTAACAATGAACAATTTGCAAAGGAGTTAAGAAATTTGTGGATAAAAAAACCCTTTTTTATTCTGCTCTCGGTACAATAAAAAGGCCTCGGGGAGCGCTTGGCAGTTTCAGGGTCAGTATCCAGGTTACGCCTGCCGGGTTTACAATAACCATTTAAGAGATAAATAATGAAGGGAACCAGCTAAGCGGCCTCCAAAATCGATCGGCATGAATTTTTAAACTTCCACACAACAAACACGTCAATTACTGCATTACCTAAACAATTCGTGAAAAATCCTGGGCGCTAAATCCCCAGAACATCGTTCATGGTGTAAAGCCCCGGGGGCTTTCCCACTAGCCACCTCATCGCCCTGACGGCTCCCACGGCAAAATTGTCCCTGCTCATCGCCCTGTGCGTGAGCTCTATCCTTTCGCCGGAGCCGAAGAAAATGGCGGTATGCTCACCCACCACATCCCCTCCCCGCAGCGTCTGTATCCCTATCTCGCCCTCCGGTCTCTGCCCAATTTGGCCGTGCCGCTCGAACCTCGCCACCTTACTTAAGTCCCTAGAGAGGGCCTCCGCTATCACCTCGGCCAGCTTGAGAGCCGTGCCACTCGGGGCATCTACCTTGTGTTTGTGATGCGCCTCGATAATCTCCACATCGTAGCCCTCTCCTAAAAGACGCGCCAGGATACCGGCAACCTCGAGCATCACGTTCACTCCCACACTCATGTTCGGGGCGAAGACACACGGGAAACCCTCCGTGAGCTCTTTGAGCCTCGATTTTTCAGCGTCTGAGAGACCCGTCGTGCCAATCACCATGGCTTTAGCACTACGAGAGGCGTACTGCGCATTCGCCAGGGTCGAGGCCGGCAGGGTGAAGTCAATGATGCCGTGTGCACGAGCGGCCGCTTCGGCAATATCGCCCGTGATTTTAACGCCCAGCTCACCCACCCCGGCCGCCTCACCGGCGTCGCGGCCGATGTCGGGGTGACCCTCGCGCTCGGTGGCTCCGATAAGCACCAAGTCCTCCTCGCCTCTCAATACGTAAAGCAACCTGGAGCCCATCCTGCCCGAGGCTCCCGCAACGGCCACATTAATCATCCGGATTCATCCTCTCCTCAATTTAGCTCAATGGGTTTTACGGACTCAGATTCAGGGTTCGGTCCTTCTTCGCAGTTAAGGATGCACTTGTCTCCCAATATCAGCCAACTCTTATCTATTATGCCGAGATCGTACTGAACCCTGACGTTTTTAAGCTTAAAGCTCTGGGAATTGAGAGGCTTGTACTTGGTGCTGATCTCTGCAACCACATAAGCCCGGTCGCCCAGAATCTTGATACCGATGACCTCATAATTCAGGAGCAGCCACTCGAGTTTCTCTACTAGCCCCCTGCGCATATTAATTTCATAACCTTCCCTATCCAGATTGCCTGCATACCCCATGGTTATTAACCTGTAGGCCTTGCCAAAATTCTTTTTTTTCAACGCTTCGAGGTAGCCTTCCACCACCCTGTTCGGAGAAGTCGAGGGCAGCTTGATCCGAATGCTCCTGGAAGGCGGGGGACCTCCGGTTTCGGTTGTCTGCACGCAAGAAGGAACTAAGAACAACGAAATTGAGAACAAAACACCCAGCGTAAAATTATATTTACACCTATTACGGCCCGGTACGGTCACGGCAAATAGGATAAGCGCTTGCAGGGGAAATTTCAAGGGATTTTCACTTGACAAATCCCCTCCCATCCTCTTAGATGTTATAGAAGTGAAATAAGGAATGAGCACTCTGCGTTCACCCGAACCGGTGAAGTTTATTGTAAGCCTCATCTACGGCGAAGGGGGCCCGGTCACTGAGTGCCTAGCCTCTCTGGTCTCACACTTTGGGGAGTGGGACTTCGTGAGCGAACCGCTGCCCTTCGACTTTACCGATTACTACAACCGAGAGATGGGAGGGGGGCTCAGGAGAATTATCACAAGCTTCAACAAACTCCGCGGCAGGGAACTCCTCGTCGAGTCTAAAATTTTCACGAGCGCTCTGGAAGCCGCTTACTCGGTAGAAGGCAGGAGGCAAATCAATATAGACCCCGGCTACATCGCCCAGGAGCACTTGATTCTTGCCACGGGAAAATGTTACTATCATCGTCCATATCTGGGTAGCGGGGTGTTCGCGGACCTCACCCTGGTGTACAAAAACAAAAAGTACCAGTCCCTTGAGTGGACATATCCAGACTACAACACCTCCGAGATGAAGGAGCTGTTCTTGAAACTGCGAAAACGCTATATCGAAGACCTAAAGCGAAGGGAACAACGCAATGAATAGCATGACCGGGTTCGGGAGGAGCGAAGTTGAAACCGAGCTGGGAAAAATAGTTGTGGAAACAAAGACGGAAAACCACAGGTTCCTGGATATCAAAATACAGCTTACCGACTCACTCACTCCATTGGAAACGCAGATCAGTGAGACTATAAAGAACTCCGTATCACGCGGAAAGATAAGGGTTGCCGTGGCGGCCGATTGGCTAAAAAACAAGCACCCGAGCATAAACACAGAGCTTGTAAACGAGACCCTTAAATTAATCGACAAATTAAAGAAAGAGCTGCGGATCACTGATGAAGTCAGCCTTGATCACCTGTTAACGGTAAAGGAGTTGTTTTACACAGAGACAAAAATCACGCTCTCCAAAGCACAGCAGAAGCTGATAAGAATTGCCGTCGAGAGGTCCCTTGAGAACCTCAACAAAATGCGCAGCTCCGAGGGCTCAAAGCTCCGAAGTGACTTAATGAAGCGGATGCAGGTACTGGTCAAACTGATAGGGAAAATAAAAAAGAAGCGGCGGTCATTCTCAAACGACACCACACTAAAGATAAGGGAGCGCATAGCCAAACTGCTTGAAGGAGTGCAACTGGATGAGTACAGGCTCTTGCAAGAAATCGCCTATCTCGCCGAAAAGTCAGACATAACCGAAGAATTGGTAAGGCTCGAAGCACACATAAACAAATTCAATGAGAACTTCGGTAAAACTGTACCGGTGGGAAGGGAAATGGATTTCCTCATTCAGGAGATGAACAGGGAGGTCTCCACACTGTCCGCCAAGTCAAAAGACGCAGAGATATCGCATTTTGTCGTGGAGCTGAAATCAGAGCTTGAAAGAATAAAAGAGCAGGTTCAAAATATCGAGTAATGCTTATAAGCTCAGAAGCTCCGGCGCACCACACAAATTAAACTCGTACTGCACTCGATGAGAAGCGAAATCCGGTTTGTTTGCTTAATACAAAACAGGCGCTCTAAGCTAAGGATATCGCTCAAGAAAACCGTGTTGACTCGCAATCCCGGGGCGTATATCATCAAGGTCAAGGAGTTATGGGGAAAGTAATCTGTGTGGCAAATCAAAAAGGGGGTGTGGGTAAGACAACAACGGTAGTAAACGTTGGAGCGTCCCTTGCCTACCTTAAGAAAAAGACGCTGATTATCGACTTTGACCCCCAGGCGAACGCAACGAGCGGGCTGGGAGTGGATAAGAAGCAGATCAATTCAACCATATACTATCCGATCATAAAAGCCAAGGATATCAAAGAAACGATAATACCGGTTTTTACAGCATCGCTCGACCAAAACCTGAGCCTTTCCCCCTCGAACTCGGACCTGACCGGGGCACAGGTTGAGCTAGCGAACCTCAAGGGAAGGGAAAAGAGGCTGAAAGAGGCAATAAAGCCCATAGTGGACGAATACGAGTTCATTCTAATCGATAGCCCTCCCTCCCTGGGGCTTCTCACCGTGAACGCTCTAAGCGCCGCCGACACTGTGCTGGTGCCCGTGCAGTGCGAGTACTATGCAATGGAGGGTCTAAGCCAGCTTCAACAAACCATTACCCTAATAAATAGCAGCCTGAACCCGAACCTAACGGTAGAAGGCTATCTTTTAACTATGTTCGACCAGAGAAACAACCTGGCCCACATGGTCGTAAAGGAGATGAGGGCCTATTTCAAAGACCTTGTTTTCAGTACCATAATTCCAAGAAGCGTACGCCTGGCCGAGTCTCCAAGCCACGGACTGCCCGGCTATTTTTACGACAGAAACTCGGTCGGGGCTCTCAGCTACTTCTCATTGGCCAAAGAGATAATAATAAGAAGCGGAGGAAAACACAGTTGAAACGCGGGCTTGGAAAAGGACTGGGAGCGCTCATACCGGCAGGGAAGCCCAAAGCCGGATATCAAATAGTAGTAGGCATCGAGGAGATCAAGCCTAACACCTCTCAGCCGCGAAGGGAATTCAACACCAAATCCCTGGACGGCCTGACCGCATCCATCAAAGAGAAGGGCATTATACAACCGCTTGTCCTCAGAAAATCCAAAGACGGATATGAAATAATAGTGGGGGAAAGGAGGTGGAGGGCCGCGCAAAGGGCCGGGCTCAAACAAGTGCCCGCTATTCTAAAAGACGTCGATAATCGTGAGTCGCTGGAGCTGGCCCTCGTAGAAAACCTCCAGCGCGAAGACCTTAATCCTATGGAAGAGGCGCAGGCATACGAGCAGCTGATCAACAACTTCGGCCTCTCTCACGAACAAATATCGGCCAGGATAGGAAAGGAAAGACCGACCATTACAAACCAATTGAGGCTCCTTAAGCTGCCCGAGGAGGCAAAGCAGGCCCTGATAAACGGAGAAATCACGGCAGGACACGCCAGGGCGCTTCTCGGTATTCAATCCATGCCCTTGGCAAAAAAAGCGCTCAAAGCCGTCGTCAAAGAAAAATTGTCCGTCAGGAAGACTGAAAGCCTGGTCAAGACACTCACTAGCTCTAAGAGCGGCTCCTCCGGTAAAAAGCCCTCCATTTCTCCTTACATCGACCAGCTAAGCGATGAATTAAAAAAGGTCCTCGGCACACAGGTTAGGATTTCGGACAAGGGCGGTAAGGGCAGGATTGAAATAGAGTATTACTCGAACGAAGAGCTCCAGAGACTGATTGAGCTGTTAGTGGGTAAAATCTTATAGCCCGGCCGAAGCCGAGCTCACTAAAGCGGTCTTGCAAATGTTTGGAAGCACGGATCTAGCAAACCTAAACAATTACGAATCTGCCGTGCCGACAGAGAAGGGGAAGAAATGAGTGAGTACAAAGTAAAAGTGGTCGTTCGCCTTAAGTCGGTTGTTCTCGACCCTCAGGGAAAGACGGTTCTCTCCGCCCTCAGAAACCTCGGGTTCTCACAGGTGCAAGACACAAGGGTAAGTAAATTTATTGAGATGGATGTAAAAGGAGACAACCCCGCAATTGTTAAGGAACAAGTGGAGCAGATGTGCTCAAAACTCCTTGCCAACCCCGTAATAGAAGACTATGAGATAGAAGTGATGGAGTGATGTGCCCGGATGCCAAGCTTTGGAGTAATAGTATTTCCCGGCTCGAACTGCGACCATGACTGTTATCATGTCATTAAAAACGTCATGGGGGCCGAGTGTGAATTCGTGTGGCACGAAGAAACGAGCCTCTCGGGGCTTGAGTGCCTAATTATTCCCGGTGGGTTTTCCTACGGCGATTATTTAAGGGCGGGAGCCATAGCGAGGTTCTCCCCAATTATGAGCGCCTTGAAGGAATTTGCCTCCCGTGGCGGCCTTGTGCTCGGAATATGCAACGGTTTTCAGGTGCTTGTAGAATCGGGGATGCTTCCCGGCGCACTATGGAAGAACTCCTCGCTCAGGTTCGTATGCAAATGGGTGAATATCAGGGTCGAAAACTCCAACACCCCGTTCACCAACCAAATTAAAGAAGGTGAAGTGCTCAGAATCCCCATAGCTCACGGGGAAGGGAACTACATTGCTGAGGAAGATGTCGTAGACCACCTCAAAGAGGGCAACAGGGTGGTGTTCAGATATTGCAATGAAGGGGGAGACGCTACCGAGAGCTCCAACCCTAACGGCTCGGTACGGAATATCGCCGGCATCGCTAATGAAGGCTTAAACGTTTTGGGGATGATGCCCCATCCTGAAAGATGCAGCGAAGAAGCGCTTAGCGGCCGGGACGGCGCCCTGATTTTCGAATCCATCATATCTTGGCTTAACGGCTCACACGAAGCGGGCAGAGGGAAACACGGGACTTGATATACCGCACTATTATAGCCCTGTACCCGTCCTTCTCCTTCGGTGAATTCTAACCGTTTAACACAGCAGACTTTGCAACAGAACTCACTTTGAGGCAAGGAACCATCGACAGCCGCACTACAATTGACGGGGATAACGGCACAGAGCCCGAAGCTCCTATAAAACCCACACCCTGGGGCTTCTGGCCCACATCTGGCTTGTCCCTGGCCGTTATTTTAGGGTCGTTCATATTTCAATTCTTGATCGCAACCTTCCTGTTCATAGCCCTCAAAATACTAGACCCGACCCTCGACCTTAACGACAAAACTCAAACACAGCCGATAGCGGGGAGCGGGCTGATAGTTTCAATCACCACAATACTTTTTGTCCCCATGAGCATAGTGCTTATCGCATTTTTCGTCAGGCTCCGAGGGGGATTCTCCATAGGCGGGTACCTGGGAAGCAGGGAATTTAAACTCACTTCCATGCTCAAGTGGCTCGGTGTTATGATCGGGTTTTTGATTATTTATGGGTACCTAAATCACGTACTCGACAGGGGCATACAGGAATACTGGGTAAATGTCCATGAAACCATTTTTGTTCATCCCCTGCTGTGGGTTGCTATGATAGTCGCCGCTCCGCTTTATGAAGAGCTGCTTTTTAGAGGGTTTATGTTCAGGGGCTTTGCAAGCTCTCCCATAAGGGGTCCGGGGGCCGTAGTACTCACCTCCCTCGTATGGGCGCTTCATCACATACAGTACGACCGGTTAGACATGTTGAACATTTTTGTCCTCGGATTGATACTCGGGACTACAAGGCTTAAAACGGGCTCGGTAAGGCTTACTATTATCCTCCATGCTACGTGGAACATGCTGGCAGTGGCTCAGATGGAGCTCTTTTTTCATTTCAACCCCTGAGTCTTAACTCGACCCAACCGCCTCATAAAACCCCAAATACGGGTGCGGACTTGAGTACTGTATAAATAAACGGTTTTATTCGATAAAACACGCCGGACTTAACACTTCAAGCCCGTTCTTTGAAATCCGGGCGGAAACCAAGGTCGGGATAGGGGCGTTTTATCTGCCCGAGCCATTTTTGATGGTAGAATATTAAACGGTACGTGTGGGTTAAATCACCCTGAATCGGCATTCAGCATTGTGATTACCACGAGGATGGCCTAACCCCCCCGGAAGTATTAGTAAAAGAACCAGTCCTCAATACGTGTTCGAACATAGGGTAACAATACCTGCTGGGTTTGAGGGGAAAACCCGCTCATGGTAGGATTTTAGAGTACTCGCGAGACGGCAAATGGTGACAAATCCATATTTGGGCCTCATCAAGGAGACCGATGATTAACTGAGATGGAATCATACACACCGGACCAAAAAATCGACATAACGAAAGACATCTGTCCCATGACCTTCGTAAAGACCAAGCTGAAGCTCGAAACCATGGAGTCGGGTCAAATCCTGGAAGTCGTTCTCCGTGAAGGCGAGCCGCTTATAAACGTGCCGAGAAGCATAAAGGAAGAGGGACACAAGATTATTGAGCTTAACAAACTCGAGCTTGACAATGAAAAAGACCTTAATTTCTACAAATTGCTTATAGAGCGCCGTTAGTGAACACAGTTACACAGGAAAAGACACGGGAGGGCTCCAAGGCTAATAGGGTCGAGTCGATACTGGATTTAATAGGCAACACCCCTCTGATAAAACTTCACAAAATGACTGAAGGGATAAGCCCCGGAGTAGAGGTATACGTAAAGGCCGAGTGGTTTAACCCCGGAGGCTCTGTCAAAGACCGTCCCGCGCTCTGGATGATACTGGAGGGGATACGCTCCGGGAAGCTGACCAGTGATAAAGTGGTTATTGATTCTTCCTCCGGCAACACGGCCATTGCGTATGCCCTGATTTGCGCCGCCCTCGGATACGAGCTGGACCTGGTAATGCCCGCCAATGTGAACATCGAGAGGAAAAAGACGATTTTGGCCTTTGGCGCAAACGTCATATACTCCGATCCCCTCGAGGGCTCCGACGGCGCAATCATGGACGCCAGAAGGCTTAAGGAGCAAAACCCCGACAAGTACTACATGCCCGACCAGTACAACAACCCCGCCAATCCCAGGTCTCACTACGAATCGACCGCCCCGGAGATATGGAGCCAGACCCAGGGGAGGATTACCCATTTTTTCGCCGGTATGGGCACCAGCGGGACTATAGTAGGCACTGGGAAACGGCTTAAGGAATACAATGAAGACATAAAAATATTGGCCATTGAGCCTGCCGAGGCCCTCCACGGTCTCGAAGGGCTGAAGCACATGGCCACTTCCATCATTCCGGGGATCTATGACCCCGAGCTCCCCGATGAAATCATTGGCGTAGAAACCGACATATCTTACGCCGTTATGAAGGACGTCCTGCACAAAGAGGGACTGTTCATCGGACATTCGGGAGGCGCTGTCATACACGCCGCGCTCGAGCGCGCCAGAGCTCTTGAGCATGGAGTTCTTGTTGCGCTGCTTCCAGACGGCGGGTACAGGTATCTTAGTGGAGGTCTTTGGTGGTAACTATAACAAAATCGGCATACGAGGGTATAATTAAGCACTCCGAGTCGGGCTACCCATATGAGATATGCGGAGTCCTTATCGGAAACGGCTGCGAGATTGCAACTTTTAAGGAGTGCAGGAATCTAAACACCGAGAGGGCCCGCGACAGGTACGAGCTGGACCCGCTCTCGTTTAAAGAGGCCGACGATTGGGCCAGAGAGCGCGATATGAACATCATGGGAATATACCACTCACACCCCGATCACCCATCGCTGCCTTCTGAGACAGACAGGATGAGGGCATGGCCGGAGTGGGTTTACCTGATCGTTTCCGTTAATAACAGGAGCTTCAACAACGCCCGCGCATGGGTTCTCAACGACCCGGACTCGCCTTTTTCTGAAATCCAATTCGAAGTCAACGGAACTTAGGAGAAACGAAACAGTGGAACTGACCGAAGACCAAATTTATAGATACAGCAGAAACATACTCCTGCCCGAAGTCGGAGGAGTGGGACAGGAAAGGCTGCTATGCTCAAAGATATTTTGCCTGGGCGTAGGCGGACTGGGCTCTCCTATAGCGCTATATCTGGCCGCAGCAGGCGTGGGAACGCTTGGCGTTGCGGACTCAGACAGGGTAGACATATCAAACCTCCAGCGGCAGGTGCTCCACTACACAAACGATATCGGAAGACTAAAAACCCATTCCGCAAAAGAAAAACTGGAGCAGCTAAACCCCGACATTAAAGTCAACGTCTATGAAGAGCTTATCACCGAGCGCAACATCAGGGATATTTTGAGGGGCTACGACATTGTGATCGACGGCTCCGACAACTTTCCCACACGCTACCTGCTTAACGACGCATGCTATTTCGAGAAAAAGACCCTCGTTTCGGGCGCCATCCTCGGCTTCGAGGGTCAGGTTTCCGTGTTCAAGACCCACGCCGGAGGCCCGTGTTACAGGTGTCTGTACCCCGAGATCCCGCCTGTGGGAATGATCCCAAGCTGTCAGGAGGCGGGAATCCTGGGGGCTGTAGCGGGAATTATAGGCACTATCCAGGCGCTTGAAGCCCTGAAAGAAGTGCTGCAAATCGGAACGACCCTCGAGGGCAGGCTTCTCGTGTTCAACGCCCTGCCGATGCATGTTACAGAGGTGAATATCAATAAAGACCCCGGATGCCTCCTATGCGGCGAAAACCCCTCAATTCACAAGATCGAAAGGTACGAGCAGCCGGGCTACGAGCCCAAACGAACCCCTATACCGGGCTAAGAGGAGCCCACCCCACACACACACAGAATTGACTGCCCATGTGTGGGGTGATAGAATGAGCTGAATTGACACTCCATTTTAAACTACCCGCCGACAAACTGCAGCTATGGACATCGAAAACAAAGTGGCTCTCGTAACGGGTGGAGCGAGAAGGGTGGGAAGGGAGATTGCAGTTCACCTTGCCAAGCTGGGCGCTCACGTTGCGCTCAACTACAAAACTTCACACGAGCAAGCCCAACAGGTCGCAAGGGAAATCAGCGACTTGGGGAGAGACGCTCTTACCATCAAGGCGGACGTTTCAAACGCCCAAGACGTCGAAGCCATGATCACAACCGCAATAGGGCATTTCGGCAGGCTTGATGTGCTGATAAACAACGCCGCCATTTTTTACAAGACGGACTTTTTTGAGCTCAGCGAGAACGACTGGGACGCTTTCATGAAAACCAACCTCAAAGGCCCCTTCCTTTGCTCCCGGAAAGCTGCCAAGCACCTACTCTCCCACGGTGCAGGCAAGATCATCAATATCGCAGACGTCGGGGGAGTACGAGCATGGAAGAGCTATATACCCTACTGTGTTTCAAAGGCGGGCCTTATAATGCTTACAAAGGGGATGGCCAAGGCTATGGCCCCCGATGTGCAGGTAAACGCAGTGGCGCCGGGGCCAGTGATGTTCCCCGAAGACTACACAGCGGATGAGAAAAACGCCGTTATAGAGGAGACTGTTCTAAAGAGGCCCGGCTCGCCAGCCGATGTGGCAAAGGCCGTGCAGTTCTTGATCGAATCGGACTACATCACTGGTGAGGTCCTGTTCGTTGATGGAGGCGGCATGATAATATGACGGCGGGAACAGGGGTCGATGTGTGGTGTGACACAAACACAACGACGCTTAGACCCGATACAACTCTCAGTTATAACTGAGAGAAATAGGTCCGTTTGGGCTTTAAGCATCCTTTAACCCTAAGACTGGAATATTAGAGCATAGGAGCCGGCACAAAAATGACGGAGATGGAATACGAGACTGTATAGAGAAACGGGAAAGCGGTTGTCACGACCCCCTATCTCGACCCCGGCAAGAGTAAAATCAAAATCTACCGCCAGTCCAGCCACGGGAAATTCATCATCCACGACAATTGCCGCGTTATGGAGGGCATTGAAAAGGACGGAATCAATCTGGACCAAGGGAGCTTTGAGCGGATCTTAATTAGATACGGTGTTCGCCTCACCAAGAACAACGCCCTTGTGGTAAGGGCATCAGAGGGGGACATGGAATCGAAACAGGAGAGTTTGATACGAACAATCAGGGGCATCTATAAGCTCGCTTAAGGTGAAGACTACGAGCAATGATACAAATCCACTTGCCGCGGCCTTTACACCTTCCCGGCCATAGTTGAGCAGGCTGTTGCAAACCGCTCCAATGCTCATAAGCCTCAACAAAGAAGCTTCAATGATAAGAAACGATTCTCAAGGAAACAAACTCCGGAACAAAGGAGCTTATTCGATGAGCTTACGGGTATATTGTGTACATTATTTGATTCTCGGAGCGCTCCATCATTGATTTTTTTTCATTTTTGTATTTAATTCTCTAAGCGTCAATTAGCTCTAAACTGAAAATCTGTATTATTTGGGGAGTAGATAAATTGTTTGTACCCAAAGCGGCCTTCATAACAAAAGGCGTCGGCAAGCACAAAGAAAAACTCACCAGCTTTGAAATGGCCCTTAGGAACGCCAAGATAGCCGAATACAACCTCGTAAAGGTCTCGAGCATCTTCCCGCCGAACTGCAAGCTCCTCACCCGCTCCCAAGGCTTGCGGCGCCTCAGCCCCGGACAGGTCGTGTTTGTCGTGATGAGTGAAAACTCCACTCAGGAGCCCCACCGCCTCGCAGCCGCATCGGTGGGCCTGGCTATTCCAAAAGATCCCAACTACTATGGGTACATAGCGGAGCATCACAGCTTCGGTGAGACAGACAGCGTAGCGGGGGAGTATGCCGAAGACCAAGCCGCATATATGCTGGCCACGATCCTCGGCGCCCCTTTCGACCCCGATAAAAGCTACGACGAGCAGAAGGACATCTGGCAGATCTCAGGTCACGTAGTTAAGACTAGAAATATCACTCAGTCAGCCGTTGGAAATAAAAACGGGTTGTGGACCACAGTTATTGCGGCAGTAGTGTTCGTCTCATAGTCACAGCTCTGTAGTGGACGTCTATCACTTCAACATCTCCCTTGCAGCCTCTATGGTCTTCTCCGTTACTCTCAGCCCACCCATCATGCGGGCAAGCTCCTCCACCCTCTCCTCTCCGCTGAGCTGCTCGACCCCTACCTTCGTCCTTCCGCGCTCGAAGGTTTTCGTCACGCGGATATGGGTATCCGCGAATTTCGCCACCAGGGGAAGATGAGTGATGCACAGCACCTGGTAGCTCTCGGAAAGCTTCTTTATCTTCCTGCCCACAGTTTCGGCCACGGCCCCCCCTATCCCCGAGTCAGCCTCGTCAAAAATAAGAATTGACGCCCCTTCCACAGTGGTGAGAATTTCTTTTAACACGAGCATTATACGGGACAGCTCCCCGCCCGAAGCCACCTTTGCAAGCGGCTTGGGCTGCTCATCCGGATTTGCCGAGAACAGGAACGACACCCTCTGCGCGCCGGATTGCGAAACGGGTATTTCCTCAAAGCGCAGGTGCAGCTTTGCGTTCTTGAGACCAATGTTGCTAAACTCGCCGTTTACCATCTCGGTGAGCCCGATGGCCGCTTTCTGCCGCTTTTCCCCAAGCTCGCCGGCGACCGCCTGAAGCTCGGATGATAGTGATTCAAGCTCCCCCTTAAGCTCACTCAGCCTCTCCTCAAAGCCCTCTATGTCGCTCAACTCCTCCGCAAACGTCTCACGCCTGCGGAGCACATCTTCTATTGAGCCGCCGTATTTCTTCTTAAGCCTCTTTATCTCGTCCAGTCTGTTAATAGCGCTCTCCAGCCTGTCGGGGTCTACCACTACCCCTCGTGCATAATCCCTCAGCTCAAAGGCGCTATCCTCAAGCTCATGCAACGCACTCTCCAAGGAGCCAAGAGACCCGCGGAGCGAGGGGTCAAACTCAAGCGCTTCGGTGAGGCGGCGGCAAAGCGATTTTAACCTGTCCACGACGCAGTCTTGCTCTTCATACAATTCGTTGTAAGAGCCGAAGGAAACTTCATGCAGACGCTGCGCGTTTGAGAGCTTATTTATCTCCGCTTCGCATCTAGTATCTTCACCCGGCTCGAGGTTCCCCTCATCGATCTCTTTAATCTGGAACCTCAGGTAATCTCCCCTCTCGTCCTGGGTCTTAGCGCTGCGCTCAAGCTCCTCCAACCGCTCTTGTGTTTCCCTCCAGCTGTTGTATTTGCTGCGCATAGAGGAAGCGACGGTGCCCAGTTCGCCGAATTCATCCAGCATCGCGATGTGCGACTCTTCGCGCATCAGGGTCTGGTGCTCGCGCTGGGAGAATATGTCAATCAGCCCCCCTGAGATCTGAGTAAGTACTGAAGCCGTGGCCAGGCTCCCGTTAATGTACACTCGCCCGCGGCCCTTGCGAGGGATTATACGCTTTATTATCAGCTCATCTTCGCTGTCCCCGTAGCCTAGGGAGTCGAGCTTTTCCTGAAAGGAGGGATTATTTCTTACCGAAAACAGCGCCTCAACATGGGCCTCGCTCTGCCCGGTTTTAACCAATTCACCCGAGGCCTTTGCGCCAAGCACAACGTTTACGGCTTCTACAATAATAGATTTGCCGGTTCCCGTTTCGCCCGTGATTATGTTCAAACCCTCGCCGAAACGAACCACGAGACGCCCTATTACCGCGAAGTTCGCTAAGGAAAGTTCAAGAAGCATTCACTTAATCAAGGAAGCTTTTCAGCATACCGCCAATGTCTGAATCTTCTAATTTCTCAAGAGCTCTTTTCTCTATCTGCCTTATGCGCTCACGGGTCAGTCTAAAGTGACGCCCTATTTCATCAAGGGTGTAAGTGGTTTTATACCCTATGCCGAAACGCATTTGCAGTATCAACTCCTCCCTTTCGGTAAGAGTTGACAGCGCAGAGTTGAGCTTGTCGGCCAAAGTAAACTTTGCCACGGCAGAATCCGGAGTAGAGGAGCCTTCATCGGGGATAAAATCGATAAGGGTGGTCTTCTCACCGTCCATAATCGGCGAGTCGAGATGGACGACGTCCTTTGTAGCCTCAAGCACCCTCTTAACTCCCTCTATGGAGATGCCCGAGCGTTTCGCTATCTCTTCGGGAAAGGGCTTGCGTCCCGTCTCTTTGTGGAGCTTGGAGCTGATCTTGTGCACCTTGCTTGCCTGCTCAAGTACATACACCGGAACCCTGATTGTTCTTGTCTGGTCGAGCAGGGACCTTGAGATTGCCTGATGTATCCACCACGAGGCATAAGTTGAGAACTTATAGCCCTTCGTGTGGTCGAAGCGCTCTACCGCCCTCATGAGACCTACGTTGCCCTCCTGTATGAGATCGGGAAGCGGGAGTCCCCTGCCCATGTACCTCTTGGCAATGCTTACCACAAGCCTCAGATTGGCCTTAACGAACCGCTCTTTGCAGCTCTTGGCCTTTCTTAGAAAAGACACTGTTACCCCACGCCTTCTTTCGGAAAGCTCGGGGGTAATTTTTTCAGCCCACAACTCCGACTTTTTTACGGAATTGCTCTTATAATACTTCAATATGCCGCTTGAGATTTTCTCTTTCGGCACATTCCTCATAAAGTCAATATTGTCTTCCAAGCAATCCAGATTACTAGTATCAATTATCTCATCGAGGCCCAGCTTCTTCACCAGCTCTCTGGCCTTGCGCTCACACTCCTTGATCTCGAAGGATTGCTCTATCTCTCCGCTCTGGGTCAAAAGGGGCTCAGTTCCCATTTCCTTGAAGTAAGCCTGAAGGAGTCTGAACTCCTCATCGGGGGTCCATTCGGGCTTTTTATCGGAAGATTCGACATCCTTTTTAGCCGCACCGTCGGACTCGATATTGGTATTGAATTCCCCTTCTGAGATTTCAGGCTCCATCCTATCCTCTATATCAGCGGAAGTATACCCGCCGTCCCCCTGCAAAACACCGTCTTCTTCAATGTTGTACTTCTCATAGGAATCTTCCTGTTCTTTCTTTAACCCATCTAACCCATCCGAGCTGCGCCTACTGCGAGGTTTAAGCTTTGCACCATCGAGAGTCTGAGAGGGGTGCATTTTCGCCCCTAATCTTCTCTGTTTCACAATATCTCTCCTTGATTTCCACAACTGATACAAACTAGTTTCTAACCTGTCCCTGTCCGTAGATTATGAATTTAGTGCTCGTAAGCTCCTCTACACCCATCGGACCGAATGCATGGAGCTTGGAAGTACTGATACCGATTTCTGCGCCTAGGCCGAGCTCGAAGCCGTCGCTGAACCTGGTAGAGGCATTAACCATAACTGTCGAAGAATTCACGCTGTTCAAAAATTTCTGAGAATTTGAGTAGTCGCTCGTCACTATAGACTCGGTATGCATAGTTCCGTATTTTTCTATGTGCCTAACGGCATCGTCTATGCTCTCAACAACCTTAATGCTTAAGATCAGATCCAGGTATTCCTCGTACCAATCTTGTTCGGTAGCAGGAACAACATCGGGATCTATCTGCGTTGTATGCTCACAACCCCTGAGCTCCACCCCCTCTTCCCTGAGTTTGGCAATGACAAGTGGAAGGAAGCTGCGGGAAATATTTCTGTGAACAAGCAGGGTCTCCATAGCGTTACACACCCCGGGGCGCTGGACTTTGGCGTTTACCGAAATTTCAAGCGCTGTTTTTAGATCAGCGCTTTCATCCACAAACACGTGGCACACGCCCTTATAGTGTTTAAGCACAGGAATCCTTGAGTTCTCCGATACAAACCTGATTAGCCCCTCGCCCCCCCTGGGTATTATCAAATCGATGTAGTCTTCGAGCTTAAGCATATACGTAACGGCAACCCTATCGGTAATCGGCACGATATTTACAGCGTCTGCGGGAATGTCGAAGCTCTCCAGCGCCCCTCTTAAAATCTCGCCGATCGCCCTGTTGGAGCGGATTGAATCAGAGCCCCCCCGCAATATAACGGAGTTGCCCGCCTTTACGCATATCCCGGCGGCATCTGCCGTGACGTTGGGCCTGGCCTCATAGATGATGCCAACCACCCCGAGAGGAATCCTCATTTTTCCTACCAGAAGCCCGTTGGGACGCTTCCACATACGCAACACTTCACCCACGGGGTCGCCAAGGGCGGCCACCTCCCTGAGACCGTCGGCCATAGCATCTATCCTTTGTGGGGTGAGAGTTAGACGGTCGAGGTAGGCGCCGGTAAGATTAGTGGTGTCTAAGCCCTCTAAATCCTTTTTATTTTCTTCTAAAATATAATCGGACTCTTTTAGGAGTCCATCGGCCATAGCAATTAGAGAACCGTTCTTGGCGCTTGTGGAGGCTTTAGCCAAAGCCCGCGAAGAATCCCTTGAGCTTCTTGCTATATCAGTGATAATTTTTTCAATCTCTAATTCCGTAGAAGACCCCTCTCTCTCTAAGCTCGAAGAATGTGACATGTGTTAAAACAGATGCTCCTAAGGGTGTGGGCGTGTTATTTAAAAGAATAGTATATCTGCCTTCTCAATGTCAAGGTGTTTTTTTACTCTAGCAACGGTGGGAGAATGATAAATCGTTCGTTAAATTGAACCCGGTTTTTTCACAGGCAGTCCTCGAAAAAAACACTGAAGCACTTATTCGTTAAAGTTTTAGTGAATTTATTGACGTAAGGAGCTGTATTATACGCTTTTGAATTTGAGGTCATGAGCACCCGCTGCTATATCAAACTTCCTCTTTCCCAGGTCAAGGAGAAAATATTCAAACACCCTTTTGGTAATCATAACGTCCGCCAGGGCCCTGTGGTTGCCAGCCGTATCAATGCCGAGCTTCTTAGCGATGTCTTCGAGGCTGTTGCTTGGAAAATCGTAGTATTTTCTGGCTATCTTCAAAGTGTCTATAATCTCGGTTTGCGGCGCGGGCAACCTAGCTTTGGAAAACTCCGAATCGAGGAACCCGACATCGAATGCGGCGTTATGAGCAACCAGGAAAGCCCCGTCCAGTATGGAGTTAACCTTCATTGCAATATCCCCGAAATACGGAGCTTCTCGCACCATTTCATCCGTTATGCCGTGTATCTGCTGTGCCCATGACGGTATGCCCCTGCCCGGGTTTACCAGGGAGCTGAACTGATTGACCACTTTCCCGTTTTGCGTCCTGACTATGGCTATCTCGCAAATCCTGTGCCCGGCCTCAGGCTCCAGACCCGTAGTCTCAGTGTCCAGGTAAGCTAACTCCACGCTCTTAGGTATGTCGGGATTCATTTGAAGGCTCCAGAAGGAATGTAATCACAAGCCTTATCTTAATAATAATACACGAGCAGAGGGGAAAATGGCACCTTTGAGTTAAGTGCCGTGTTTCTGCACATATTTTTCTGAGCTTATATAGACGCGCCCGACCCAAGAACATGCAGGTTCACTGTCAGTGTAATTTTTTGTGATAGAAGGGCAAGGAAAGGGAATCTCTCAACTTGCACATTTTTCGATTGTATCGGGGTAAAAAAGCCTCAGCCGTAAGCGCACGGGCTTTTTCTTATAAAGCGGGCGCCACTGAAGACATGCCGTTCAAAGAACAACGTGGGTAAGCGAAGCGAGGCCCAAAATCAAAACAATCAGGGCTACCACACCCAGAATATATACCAACCCTTCTTTCTCATGTTGCTCCATACCTAAAATTATAACCAAAGTTTCGGTGATGTAAACGAGTTCGTTTTGCCGCATACCCGCTTTTTCAGGGGCGGAGCCGTCTGAGTTAATTTGCAATTGCCCGTAAATTCCGGTATTTTGAGAATTGACCGTGATTGAATATGTAATGCCATACTTCAGGCCGCCAAGCGAAGCCAAGAGCTTTATACTCCAGGCCACTATCGGCTGCTCACACAATAAGTGCACATACTGCGCCATGTACCGCCGGGATGAGCAAAAGTTCCGCATGAGGCCGACCGACGAGATAAAACAGATAATAGACTCCGCGGCTGAGAACCCCGGGTTCACAAGGGTTTTTATCGGGGACGGCAACGCTCTTGTAATGCCTCAAAAAAAACTCACCGAAATGATGCAGTATGTGATGGAGCGCTGTCCGCAGGTCGAGCGCATATCAATGTACGCCAACATAGGCGATATACTGAGGAAGGGGGTAGACAACTTAAAGGAGCTTAAAAAGCTGGGGCTCCAGATGGTTTACATAGGATTTGAGAGCGGCGACGAAGTTGTGCTCGAAAGGATACAGAAAGGGGCAAACTTCGCCCAGCACATAGAGGCTTGCAAGATGCTCAAAGAGGTAGAAATCATAAACTCCGCGATGGTGCTGCTTGGCGTTGGCGGCGTTGAGAGGAGCGAAGAGCACGGCGTGGCCACGGGCAAGCTTCTTACCGCTACAGACCCCGAATACGTGGGCGCCCTTTCGCTTCAGATCCGACCCGGAGCGCCGATTTACAATGAGGCGATGGAGGGCAAATTCCAGCTTCCTTCCAAGTTCCAGATGATTAGGGAGCTTGAGCTCATAGTCGAAAACACCACTTTAACTGACGGGTATTTCTTCTCGAATCACATTTCCAACTACCTCCCCATCAAGGCCAAATTCCCCGAGGATAAACCGAGGGTGCTGAAAGAAATAAGAAGGGTCCTCAACGAAAGAGACGAGTCGATGCTTCGGCCCGACTACTATAGAGACGTCATCAACCAGTATTAAAAGCCAAAGAAGGAGCGTAGTGATATGAGACGAATAGCGACCATTTCACCCGTTTTCGGTTGCAGCGTAGAAGACCTAAGGGCGCTTGCCCGCGAAGCCGAGGATGCGGGGTTCGAAGCCATATACTCCCCCGAAGTGCAGCCCTGGAGCGCAATCGCCAACGCTCAGGTATTTGCCGAAGCAACCTCAAACATCAAAGTCGGCACATGGATAGCCAACATCTACATGCGGCACCCCGTTGTAGCCGCGGGCGGGGCACTCACGGTGCAGGAAGTCTCGGGAGGCCGGATGGTGCTCGGCCTGGGAGTAAGCCACAAGCCCATAAACGACAAGTTCGGTGTGAACATGGGAAACCTCATCGAAGAGATGCGCAAATACGTCACAACCATACGGTCGTTCATAGACGGAAGCTCTGAGCTGCTCAGGCTCAAGAGAGACCTTCCCCCCGTGCCGATATATATAGCGGGTCTGACACAAAAAACCTGTGAGCTTGCCGGGGAGGTTTCAGACGGCATTATGGCATACATCGCAACGCCGAGCTACGTGAAGAAAATGGTCGAAGCGGTGAAAACAGGAGCGGAAAAAGCGGGGCGCTTCGCAAACGAAATAGATATAACCAACGGCCTGCCCACGTTCATCTCCGAGGACACTGAAAGCGCCTACGACGCGGCGAAGAAGGGGCTGGGTATGTATGCGACGTTCCCCTTCTACCAGAGGATGATAAAGAACGTAGGCTACCCCGAGATCATCGAAAAGATTAAAGACGGCGTGAACCCCGCCGAAGCTCTCACGAACGAATTCCTCGACGAGGTCGCTCTTATCGGGCCGCCGTCCAGATGCCGCGAGAAGCTCGACGCCTTTATAGACGCAGGCCTCAGGCTTCCCATAATAGTCCCCAACCCTGTCGGCAAACAGTCCAACGTTGAAGTGATGAAGAACGTTACCGGCACATTCAAAGAATAGACGTAACGGCGTCAGGTTTTCCTCAGTGCCGACAGTTAAGCGCCGCAGTTTGGTGTTTACGATCTTAAATCCGGGGCAAGCTCTCACTCGAATACATTACATACTCGCTTCAGTGCACTTAACCGTTTGAACAAATACCCTTCCGGGAAAGTTCCCCATTTCCATTCGCCACCACCTGTATCACCGAAATAATATCCCCGGTCACCAACCCCCTTGAAACTACTCCCCTCGGCAGGTTCGTAATCAAACTTGAAATCCAGCCCGATAATGGTTTATAGATATAGGGAGGGGAGAGATAGATGAAGGAGCGTACAAAAAAATATACGCTCAGTGTTCCACTGCTGCTGCTGTTATTTTCCTTCCCCGCGCTCTCTAACGGAAGCGAGGCTCTTAGCGCTGCAGAGGGCCGAAGCTCCCCCGCTATCGAATACACAAGAGCCGAGATTATGCCCGGTGACCGATGCCTGGTGTCGGGACTTCACCTGGAGGAAGACGATATTGCGATCTTAGTCCTCGGGCGGCGCGTCCCCCTGAAACGCGAGGCGCTCGAAATTTTCCTGGAAAATCCCGATGCCTACTTCTCAGCCCTTCAACCGAAAGGCGCCCTTTTTGCCGAAGACATTATCAGACCCAAGCGTATTTCTCTCGGATGGTTCTTTTTCGGCGTATACGCGCTGCTCAGCCTTATCTTCGGTGCGCTCAGCGCCCATGAGGCCATCATGAGGGGGCGGCCCCCGCACAGATGGTTTTTCTACGGTCTGCTTATAAACGTCTTCGGATATTTACTTATACGCATGGAAAGGGCGGACGGCGCCCCCGATATACCCGGCGGGCTTGTTAAAGTACCTCTTACCTCTCGGCCCAACCCCTGTCCCTACTGCGGACACCAGAACCATCCAACCGCCCAAAGGTGCTCGGGCTGCGGAGCCGACCTCGTGCCTGAGAAAATTTCTGAAACCAAAAAGGCCGGAATTCCATCATAAACCACGGTATCTTTGTTCAACGCATCGGTGATTTAGATGCTAAGAAGAATTAAAGACGGTATACATAATATCCTTTCATCCGCCTCCGGGGGGATGGAGCGCCCGCAAATAAGCAAAAACTTTGAAAGTAACATCCCCGGCCTTTTTATAATCGGAGACCTAGCCGGGGCCCCCGTGATCAAGCTCGCAATGGAGCAGGGAGTCAATATAGTAGAATACATCTCCTCGCTGGGTGACGCTAAAGGCGGCTCCTCCGACGTTTTTGACGTAATAGTGGTTGGGGCGGGAGCGGCCGGACTCAACGCAGCGCTTGCCTGTAAAGACAAGGGCTTAAAATGCATCGTGCTCGAGAAGAGCCTAATAGCAAATACCATCGAAAATTTCCCGGAAGGCAAATGGGTCTACGCCGAGCCTGACGATTCGCCGCCGAAGGGGAAGCTGTGGCTAGACGGGGCTAGAAAGGAAGACCTGCTTAAGAGATGGAATCAAATCGTTGAGGAAAACGGCCTGGACGTCAGGGTTGAAGAGCCTCTTGAGGGGCTCGATAAGAAAGACGGTGTCTTTATATTGAACACCCCTAAAGCCAGATATAGTGCGAAACGGATAATACTTGCCACCGGAATGAGAGGCAATCCGAGAAAACTGGACGTTTCGGGGGAGAAAAGGGAGAAGGTCTACCACCAGCTCTACAGCCCGAGACAGTACAAAGACGAGAACATACTTGTGGTGGGCGGAGGCAACAGCGCGGTCGAAGCGGCCATAACACTTTGCGACAGCAACAAGGTATATCTCTCATACCGAGGGGGCGAGTTTGCGAGAATCTTTAAGGACAACGAGAGTCTGCTCAACCAGAGGGTATCCGAAGGGAAGATCGAGCTGATACTTAACTCACAGGTAAAGGAGTTGGGCGAAAGGGAGGCGACCCTAGAAATCGATAAGGGCGGACATAAAGAGAGCCTCGCCGTTCCTTACGACCACGCATTTATACTTATAGGAGCAGACATTCCAAGACAGTTTCTGAAATTGCTAGGCATAAAGCTCGAGAACGAATGGGAGGGCAGCATTGCGCGCACGGCAGCCCTGACTCTGGCAACTCTGGTGGGGCTGTGGATTTTCGGCGGACACGCCTCGCTGTTAGGAGCAGACCTTTCACAAATTCCTTTGTGGGCAGGAGTACTGATTGCAGCAGGCTCTATTGGGGGGCTGGTAAGGTCCGGCTTAAAGGGAGACCGATTCGCATGGCTCGGGATATCGTTTCTCATCAGTTACACGGTATACGGGGCAAAGGTCGGCAAAGGGAGCGAGTTCTGGCCGTATAAAAACTGGGGATACGAGCTGCTCTCCTTCTTCGACCGCCCCTGGTCTTTCTGGTACACAGTAATGTACACGGCGCTCATGACGGGGTTCGGCATTCAGGCCCTTAAACGTTGGGGACTCGACAGAAAGGACAGGTTCCAGATTTGGCGATACGTAAGCCTCATCTCCTTTCAATGGGTGTTCTTTTTCCTTATACCCGAGTTCCTCTTCCAGTGGGCCGTTAAGTACCAATGGATCGGGGAGAGGCTCGCCACAGACCCGACCTTCGCCGACCAGGCGTGGAGGTCGTACGGATTGGTCTACGCCTGGCCCCTTTTCTTCTACACGTTCTTCTACGACCCCCACATGATATGGGTCGTATGGGGAGTCGCACTCACCTTCATACTCATCCCCATTCTTGTGATATGGCACGGCAAGAGGTACTGCTCGTGGATATGCGGCTGCGGGGGGCTGGCCGAAACGTTCGGAGACAGGTGGAGGCACCTAGCCCCCAAGGGAAAGACATCGGTCAAATGGGAATGGATGAACTCGGCGGTGCTCATATTTGCCGTCGCCGTAACGGTTGCCATGCTTTCCAGAGACACCTTCACGCTCCTTAGAAACCCCGCGCAGTGGTCAATAAACATATACAGACTCTTCGCCGACATATGGCTCATCGGCATCCTCCCGGTGACGCTTTACCCTTTCCTGGGAGGGAAAATATGGTGCCGCTACTGGTGCCCGCTTGCGAAGATGATGCAGATTCAATCGAAACTGTTCACGAAGCTCGGGTTCGGGAAGTTCAAGATAACGGCGAACAACAAGTGCATCTCATGCAACGAGTGCTCCAGGAACTGCCTGGTAGGTATAGACGTGATGCGCTACGCCCTGAAGCAGGAAACCCTCGACAACACCACAAGCTCATGCATCGGCTGCGGTATATGCGTCACGGTGTGTCCCGTGGACGTGCTGAGCTTCGGAGACGGAGCCGAAGCGAAAGTGGATTTTAAAAAGGACATGCGCACTACGCATGTTCAATAACCCTAAATATAGAGGTGGTAATTTTTTGAGAGGCATTCCGTGCCTTCAAAACTTTGCTGAAGAACAAAGCGAATATATAAATGACCCCTAATATACTCGTCATCATTCCCGTCTTTAACGAAGAAGACTCCATATCAAAGGTGCTCGCAGACATTCCCCACGGCCTTGTAAGCGAAACCGTTGTGCTGGATAATGGCAGCACTGACAGCACCCCCGATGTGGCAAGGCGATGCGGTGCGACTGTAATCTCAGAGAGCCGAAGGGGCTACGGCTACGCATGCCTGAAGGGGATAGAGTACGCCGGGTCGAAACCCCAGCATGACATCCCCGATATAGTCGTCTTTTTGGACGGCGATTACTCCGATTTCCCCGATGAAATGCCCGTGCTCATAAAACCCATCGTTGAAGACGGCTGTGACATGGTCATCGGATCACGAACTGCCGGGAAACGCGAGAAGGGGGCCCTGCTGCCACAGGCGCTGTTTGGAAATGCCCTTGCCACCTTTCTCATAAAGATGCTATACGGCGTCAGGTTCACAGACCTCGGCCCGTTCAGGGCAATAAAGTTCGCGAGGCTGCTAGAGCTCGGCATGGAGGACAAGACCTTCGGCTGGACGGTGGAAATGCAGGTCAAAGCGGCAAAGATGGGGTTTAAGTGCGCCGAGGTTCCCGTGAGCTACAGGAAGAGAATAGGCACCTCGAAAATCACCGGCACTCTCGGCGGCACCATGAAAGCGGGCTACAAGATACTGTGGACAATATTTAAGTATTCCCGATATTAGTATTCAAAATATATTTTAGCTGTTATATGACTCACTCAGCGTTAGGAGAAATCCTCAGGCAATCCTTTGGGTTCCGTAATAATCAATCGATTGCTTTTAGAATGAGCTTTGTGAAAAAATATTTAAATAAGCCGGAAATCTCTAATTTTTGTGGTACAGCTTTTGGGTGAGGCTCACAATGGAGCGTGAATTCTCATTTACTGTGGAATCAACTTTGGGGGAAGGTCAACAGCGTTAACAAACAGCGTGCTGAATGTTTTCTGCCTTAAATATTTACTTGACTTAAAGAATAAATTAAACTAAGATACAGTAAAAACGAACTAAGGAGAATATGTACAATGCGAAGATTTTCATTAGCGGCTTTGACATTATCATTGGCTGTGGTTTTTGCTTTGGCCCTCACATTTGCCTATGTGTCTTTCGCAGACCACCACGAAAAAGGCGCCAAAGACGATGGCAAAATGATGGAGGGCGTGCATAAGGATGACGTCACGCTAAAGGGAACCCTATATTGCCTTCTTCCCGGCAAGGGAGGAGAGGTTCAAACAATCGTTTCGGCCGGCCCATGTGATCACCTTGGCCCTCATGCACACGTACTTCTAGTGGAGAGAGAGCAGGAAGGTTATGTCTACGCCGTTCAAGGCTCAGAGGAAGCAATTACTAAAATGGAGAAAAGAACTGGGGACAGGAAAAATTTTGAGTTAAAGGGTAAAGTTGGCGGAAGCCAGAGGGCCTGGACCATCACAGTAGATTAAATAGAATAGACTAAAAGGATTGCCGATGGAGGGGAGATGCTTCTTTTCTCCACTCCATCAGCTCATTAAATATATAAAGTAAGCCTCCTTTCAAATACCTGATCCCAAAACCCGAAAGGGTATTTTAACAGGTGTTTTACCCCTCTAACGGAATTCAGGTATTATTAATATATTCAAACACTACTTTCCTGCACTGTTATTTCAGCTAACAAACAGAAGGAACAAAACACTATATACACATAATTACGACGGCCCGCTCATCCAGGGCGACAAATCAAAAGATACCACCAAAGGCTCTAAATTAACTAATCAGTTCACTTTCTTATTGCCCGGCGTTTATACTTGAAACACCGGGCCGGGGGGAGCGTCCAACTATGTATACGGAAAGACAAGGTAAATTTTATAATTGCCGGTTTAGTTAGAGCATGAGAAAAGCCGCTACAAGGGTTAAGACCCTTACTTGGCCTTATTGGTGAAAAAAACAGTTTTATGATGCAAAAGCGGGGAAACCCTGTGAAGCGAATCTCTAGATATTGTAAACCGCTCTCTAAGGTAAAATAAAGATCGTGATCTTGAATAGTCAAGATTCTTACGACTCAAAGGTAGATGTATGAGAATGGAAAACTTCGTCGGCTAGTCCAGGTCTTGACTGCTAAGTCAAGGAGGAGCAAAAACAATGGCTGAAACACTGTTCGAAAATGCAAGCAAGAGGCTACAAGAAGCTCTCAAATACACCAAAATCTCAGACGACACCCTCGTGCGTCTGAGTCAGCCGAAGTCCACTCTTAAAGTGTCCATTCCCGTGCGGATGGACAGCGGCGACCTGAAAATATTCACCGGCTACAGGGTCAGATACGACGACACACGCGGCCCCACGAAGGGCGGCATAAGGTACCATCTGAGCGTAGCGGAGGATGAAGTGGTATCGCTGGCGTTCTGGATGACGTTTAAATGCGCCGTGTTGAACCTGCCGTTCGGGGGCGGCAAGGGGGGCATAACGGTAGACCCCAAATCCCTCTCAAGGTTTGAGCTGGAGAGGCTCAGCCGCGGGTACATCGACGCCATAGCGGATTTCATCGGGCCCGACGTCGACATTCCGGCCCCCGACATATACACGAACCAGATGATTATGGGCTGGATGATGGACCAGTACAGCATTATCAAGAGACAGATAACCCCGGCGGTCATCACGGGCAAACCGCTGTCGATGGGCGGCAGCGTGGGAAGGGAATCCGCCACAGCAATGGGCGCCTTCCACGTAATACAAACGATGATGCAAAAACAGGGTCGGGAGCCCGCATCAACCACAGTGGCCGTTCAGGGCTTCGGCAACGCAGGCTCCATACTCGCCGAGCTGCTGTTCAACGCCGAATACAAAGTCGTTGCGGTGAGCGACTCCAAAGGAGCCATATACAACGAAGGGGGCCTCGATATACCGAGCGTGAAATACTACAAGGAATCCACTAAGGAGCTCAAGGCCGTTTACTGCGTTGGAACGGTATGCAACATCGTAGACCATGAAACCCTCACGAACGAAGAGCTGCTTGAGCTGAACGTGGACATACTGGCGCCATCGGCCATTGAAAATCAGATCACAGGCGTTAACGCAGACAAGATCAAAGCCGGTATAATCTTCGAAGTGGCAAACGGCCCCACCACCCCGGAGGCCGACGATATACTCGAAGACAGGGGTATCGCCGTACTGCCCGACATCCTGGTCAACGCCGGGGGGGTAACGGTGAGCTACTTCGAGTGGGTACAGAACCGCAAGGGCTATTACTGGACGCTCGAGAAGGTCAGCTCATCACTCAAAAACTACATGGTAACCGAAGCTGAAAAGGTCTTCTCCATCGCCGAGGAAAACAAAATCCCCTACAGAACGGCAGCTTACGTCCACGCCCTTAGCAGGCTTGAAGACGCAGTGAGCGCAAAGGGCACTAAGGACTACTATATAAACAGATGAGGCGGGCATCAGTAGAGTTAGCGGTACTGTAGACGAATCAAAGAGAACGTGGCCGTGCCTTTAGTTTAACTTCGGCTACCCGCCCGAGATCTCAAGCTTCAAATACCGGTTCGTCTCGCTAACAACGACCTTCGAGAGACCGATCAGCCCAATCAAGTTAGGGAAAGCCATAAGCCCGTTCATAATGTCCGCGAACAGCCAAACGGTGTCAAGCTCAATCAATGCCCCAATCAACACGACAACCGTAAAAAGGAGCCGGTAAGGCATCACGGCCCTCTCCCTGAGCACGTACTCAACAGCCTTCTCGCCGTAATAGCTCCACCCCAGAATGGTGGAGTATGCGAAAAAGGCCAGGCTGACGGCCACCATATCCCCTCCCAAGGCGCCGGGAATGCCCCCCTCAAAAGCCATAGTCGATAAATCGGCGCCAGTCTCCCCGCTCGTCCAAAAACCGCTCGCTATAATCACAACTCCAGTGAACGTGCACACTATTATGGTGTCTATAAAGGTCTGCGTCATGGAAACAAGCGCCTGGCGCACGGGGTTGCGCGTCCTGGCGGCCGCGGCCGCTATTGGAGAGCTGCCAAGCCCCGATTCGTTGGAGAACACCCCCCTCGAAACGCCCATTTTTATGGTATGCTGAACCGTGGCCCCGAGGAAACCTCCCGCCGCCGCCGTTGGGTTGAAAGCGTGGTAGAAAATGAGCGAAAATGCGCCCGGAACGTTCTCCCAATACACCACAAGGGATATGAACCCGCCGATAAGGTAGAACACGATCATAAACGGAACTATGGCGCTCGTAACCCTGGCGATAGACCTAATCCCGCCGATTATCACCAGCCCGGTGCCCACACACATTAACACCCCCGATATCCAGGGAGAAATCCCGAATGCGGTATCGAGCGCCTCGGCGACGGAGTTTGACTGAACCATATTGCCGATGCCGAACGCGGCTATTGCAGCAAACACTGCGAACATTACGCCCAGCCACTTCCACCCCAATCCCTTGCTGATGTAGTACATAGGCCCGCCGCTCATCATGCCGAGCTTATCGACCTCCCTGTACTTCACCGCCAGCACGGCTTCGGCATACTTCGTGGCCATTCCCACCAGAGCCGTGATCCACATCCAGAACAGCGCCCCCGGCCCTCCGGCGGCCACGGCCGTGGCGACCCCCGCGATGTTTCCCACCCCTACCGTGGCCGAAAGAGACGTCATGAGCGCCTGGAAGTGGGTGATGTCGCCCTGGGAGCCCTCTTCTTCCTTGTGCCTTGTGAAGGCCAGGCGAAGTGCGGGCCACAGGGCGCGGAACTGAATTGCGCGCAGAGCCACCGTCAGATAAAACCCCGTGCCCAAAAGGAGCACAATCAAAGGGGCTCCCCAAACATATCCGCTCACCGAAGAGAGTATTTCTATTATCGTCTTTTCCACTAACGAGGCCTCGCAACGGCAGTTAAATCAAGGAATCATTTCTAGGTACAGGCTCCTGCACGCCTATGTGTAATCTATATGCACACAACTTCACTGGAACATGAAAAAAAATTAGTCTATAATTTCCCAGCTCGTTAAAATCGATTTGCTCTCAAGTTAAGCCACTCAGGCGGGAAAAACAAAATTATGAAAGCAGCGGCTATTCTACCAAAGATAAGCTACAGATTCCAATGGGTGTGGTACAGGAACCTTGTGGTATGGTCGAAGTTCTACAAATCGAGCCTCGTGGCAAACATAGTTGAGCCGCTTATTTACCTCTTCGGATTTGGCTACGGCTTGGGACAATTCATTACAAACCTAAACGGAATGAGCTATGTGCAGTTCATAGCGCCGGGTCTTGTTTCCATCTCAGCAATGAACTCGGCCACTTTTGAATGCACATACGGGGCGTACGCAAGGATGACGGTGCAGAAGACGTTCGATGCGATGATCTCCACCCCAGTCAACATAGACGAGGTGGTCACAGGCGAAATATTATTCGCCACAACAAAAGCGTTTGGGGCAAGTATCATTATGATATCGATTATGGCCTTGTTCGGGCTTGTGCCTTCATGGACGGCCGTTCTGGTGCCGCTAGTGATGTTACTTACGGGGTTTGTATTCGCTTCCGCAGCGATTCTCTACACATCATTCTCACACTCATGGGATTTTTTCAGCTACTACTTTACCCTGGTCATAGCACCGCTGTCATTACTATCGGGTGCATTCTTTCCACTCGAAAGACTCCCCGGCTGGGTAACTCAGCTCATCTGGTTCACCCCGCTATTCCACTCCGTTGAGCTTTCGCGCGGGCTGGTTATGGGAGAGATGCATTGGAAGATGCTTGAGCACGCACTCTGGCTTATACTATTCGCCTGTGGAGTTTTTCTGTTTGCCGTTTACAGGATTAGAAACAGGGTAATCGTCTAACACTACTGAACGTCTATGCCGGAGGGGGAGGAGGTTGAGAACGGCTCAGCCTATCTCGACTATGATATATTCCCTGACGCCGCCGGGGGCATTGACCTGCACCTCATCATCAAGCCCTCTTCCCACCAGAGCCCTCCCAATGGGAGAAGTAATGGATATCATCCCCCTCTCAGGCTCCGACTCGTCCGGGCCGACGAGCTGGTAGGTTACGGTAACGCCTGAGTCGGCATCCTCAAGAGTGACGCGCACCCCGAAAACAACCCTGTCTTTGTTCGTAAGTTTTGTGGGGTCGATAACGTCGGCCCTGGCCAGCTTGCTTTCAAGCTCCTTTATCCTGGCCTCAATAAAGCCCTGACGCTCTTTAGCCGTATCATACTCGGCGTTTTCCGAAAGGTCGCCGAGAGACCTGGCGTGCGCAATCATTTCGATAACATCGGGACGCTCGACGGTTATAAGCCTCTTTAGCTCTTCCTGGAGCTTCTTATAACCCTCCGGGGTGATGGGCACTCTATCTGCGGACATAATGACTCCTAAAAAAACGAACAGGTTTGTCTATTAGGTCATCGAATTTAAAGTATACGGGACTTAAACATTCAGGATCAAGCATTAATTATACCCTCTTTGTAGTACTCTTGCAGCGGCTTAACATCAAGCCCCTCCTTAATGAGCACTTCGATAGCGCCTACAGCCGCCCTGGCGCCCGATATAGTGGTGTAGTAGGGAACGTTATACATAAGGGCCGAGCGCCTTATCGTGTAGGACTGCGCTATCTCCTTCTCACCAAGCGTGGTGTTTATAACGATCTGGACTTCGCCGTTTTTGATGTGGTCGACGATGTGCGGCCTTCCTTCCATGACCTTGTTTACCGTCCTGCAACTAATCCCATTAGATTTGATGTACTTCGCAGTGCCGCGTGTGGCGATTATGTTGAACCCAAGCTCTTTCAGCTTCACAGCTATGTCAAGGCACTTGGGCTTGTCGTCGTCCTTGAGGCTTATGAAAGCCGTTCCCGAAAGCGGCAATTCGACCCCCGAAGCCAACTGCGCTTTGGCAAAGGCCCTCCACAGCTCCGAATCTATCCCCATAACCTCTCCGGTGGACTTCATCTCCGGCCCGAGTATGGTGTCCACTCCGGGCAGTTTTATAAACGGGAACACAGACTCCTTCACACACACGTACTTCGGGACGACTTCCTGCGTAAAGCCGAGCTCACGCAGACTCTTGCCCACCATGACCTTGGCGGCTATCTTGGCAAGGGGAACACCGATGGCTTTGCTCACGAATGGTACGGTCCGGCTTGCCCTGGGGTTTACCTCCAGCACGTAGACTTCGCCGTCCTTCACGGCAAATTGGATATTTACCAGACCCACGACACCCAAAGCCAGGGCAAGCTCGCGGGTCTGGCGTTTGATCTCCTCGACGGTCTCCTCACCTAGGGAGAAGGGCGGAAGAACCATTGCGCTGTCCCCCGAATGCACTCCCGCTTCCTCTATGTGCTCCAGCACGCCTCCAATCACCACCGCCTCCCCGTCGGATACGGCATCCACATCCACTTCCTTTGCGTCCCGAAGGAACTCGTCGATCAGAACCGGGTGGTTAGGGGATACCTTCACGGCCTCTTCGATGTAGTGCTTGAGGGCGGCTTCGGTGTACACGATTTCCATTGCCCTGCCGCCCAGCACATAGGACGGCCTTATCACTATGGGGTACCCTATCTCGGAAGCCGCCGAGATCGCCTCGCTCTCACACCTGGCCATGCCCCCCCGCGCCTGTCTCAGCCCCAGCTTAAGAATCAACTCGTGAAACCTCTCCCTGTCCTCGGCGAGGTCAATGCTCTCAGGAGAAGTGCCGATGATCTTAACCCCTGCTTCCTCCAGCGGTATGGCGAGCTTAAGGGGGGTCTGGCCGCCGAAGTGCACAATAACGCCCACAGGGTCTTCCCGCTCTATTATCGAGAGGGTGTCCTCAAGGGTCAGGGGCTCGAAATACAGCCTGTCGGAAATGTCGTAGTCCGTGCTCACTGTCTCAGGGTTGCAATTGACCATTATAGTTTCGTACCCCTCTTCGGCAAGTGCGAAAGAGGCATGAACGCAACAGTAATCAAACTCTATCCCCTGCCCTATCCTGTTGGGCCCACCGCCTAGAATTACGATCTTTTTCCTCGTGGTAGGCGGGGCCTCGTCTTCGGAGTCGTAGGTCGAATAAAGGTACGGGGTGTAGGCTTCGAACTCAGCGGCGCAGGTGTCCACCCTTTTATAGACTGACGTAATTAATGATGTCTTTCTTTTCTGCGCGATGCTGCCCTCATCCATCCCGCACAGCTCGGCTATACGGGAATCGGAAAAACCCATCCTCTTGGCCTCGAGCAGCACGGTCACGCTAAGCTCAGCCCCCACACCCCCGGACGGGTCGCAGCCGTTGGATATGCCGTTCATAATCTGCGATTCCGCCTCGACGATCTCTCGGATGTTATTGATAAACCACGGATCGATCTTCGTAATTTTGTGTATCTCGTCCACGCCCATCCCGCACCTGACGGCGTCCCCTACGTAGTAGATCCTCTCATGGGTGGGGACGCTCAGTTTTTGCTTAATAACGCTAAGGTCGGTGGTTCGCGGCTCCAGTCCATACGAGTCAATCTCCAGGGAGCGCAGCGCCTTTTGGAAAGATTCCTTAAACGTCCTCCCTATAGACATGACCTCCCCTACGGACTTCATCTGAGTCGTAAGGTAAGGGTCGGTTTGAGGGAACTTCTCAAACGCGAACCGTGGGATTTTTACCACCACGTAATCGATAGTCGGCTCGAACGAAGCCAGAGTATAACGTGTTATGTCGTTTGGGATCTCATCGAGGTTATACCCTACGGCCAGCTTTGCCGCTATCTTAGCGATGGGAAACCCCGTGGCCTTCGAGGCAAGCGCCGAGCTCCTCGAGACACGTGGGTTCATCTCGATCACCATCATGCGCCCGTCCTCGGGGTCGAGGGCGAACTGTATGTTGGAGCCGCCCGTATCCACGCCTATCTTCCTTATTATTGCTATGGCGGCATCGCGCATGTTCTGATATTCCTTATCCGTGAGGGTCTGGGCGGGGGCCACGGTTATGCTGTCCCCCGTATGCACCCCCATGGGGTCAAGGTTCTCGATCGAGCATACGATAACCACGTTGTCCATGCCGTCCCGCATCACTTCAAGCTCATACTCCTTCCAACCGATTACCGACTCCTCTATCAAAATCTCGTTCACGGGACTGGTTTCAAGGCCAGACTTTGCGCACTCCTCGAACTCCTCCCTGTTGTACGCCACGCTGCTCCCTGCGCCGCCCAGGGTAAACGAGGGCCTGATAATAAGGGGGAACCCAATGCCGTCGGCTACCTTCCAAGCATCCTCAAGGGTGCTTGCCGTGCCGCTCCTGGGCACTTCCAGTCCTATGCCGACCACCTGTTCCTTGAAAAGCTCCCTGTCCTCGGCCTTTTTTATCGCTTCGAGCTTGGCCCCTATCAACTCTACGCTGTAGGCATCCAGCACCCCGGACTCGGCGAGGCTCACCGCGATGTTAAGCGCCGTCTGACCTCCCACGGTGGGAAGCAGCGCGTCGGGACGCTCAGCCTCGATTATCTTCTCAACGATGTCATGATGGATGGGCTCGATGTAAGTCCGGTTGGAAAACGCCGGGTCGGTCATTATCGTTGCCGGGTTGGAGTTTACGAGAACAATCTCATAACCCTCTTCTTTGAGCGCCTTGCACGCCTGTGTGCCCGAATAATCAAACTCGCAGGCCTGTCCTATGATAATCGGCCCGGAGCCGATAATGAGTATTTTTTGCAGGTCATCTCTCTTCGGCATCGGATTTTAAAAAGGGGACTACGAACTGTAATTCAATAGTGCGAACTTAACGAGGTGGAGAATATTGCCCGGCCCGCTAGGTCGTTGAGCTCTCCGCGTCTTCGTAAATGTTTTCTTCGCCATAGTCCTTCGCATTGCCGCAGAACCCGGGAAGCGCCTCAATCCTGTAGAGTGCGGAGCGGTACCAGTTAACGCGGGGCTCGACCTTAACAGGGGCCAGCCGCCATGCACGGGTATCTCTCTCATACCCCCAGTTTATGTATTCGTTGAAATTGTGTATGATGTCGGTTATCACCACCTTATAGCCGAGCAAGAGCCGTTGCAAGCCCCACCACTTCTCTAGCGACGCCTCCCTCCGGGTGAAGCCGAAATAGCCCGCCGAGCCGGGCGAGCGAAGTGACGCTATCCCCCTTCCGACGAACGCATCTACAGCGGGAAGGGTCTCCGGGGGGTCGGTGTAAAAGGTATCGTAGGCGCCTACATGCTCCGGTGGAAGGGGCTTTCGTAAATCAAACTCCCTTACACTCACATCTAACCCCTCGGCCCCGGCCACCTCCTCGATGAAACCCACAAGCCTTTTGTCTACTTCCACTACGGTAATGCTCTTTGGCAAACGGCTCAGTCCCAGCACTATGCTCAGCAGGTCGTCGTCTCCGAGTAAAAGTATGTCCCTGCCCTCTATATCTCCCCTCTCGTAGCCGATAAGGAACCTGGAAAAGGTCGAGGAGGGGGTCACGTAGCCCTGGTCAAAATCGTGAGATGCCGCAGGACGGCTCCTTTGTATCTCGTTGAACCTGTCTCTTATATCTACGAAATGCTCCAAGCTTATTCCCCGGCCTTCACAACCGCCGCAGGAAAAGTCCTCGACCGGGTGTACGCTCTCTACAGCCAGAAGCCCGTTTTCCGTAAGGGTAACGCTTGAGTCTGAAACACTCACCAAGCCCCTGTCTTTGAGAGCGTTCAGTGTCTCGAAAACCGCAGGCACCGGAAAATCCGAAATGTCGGCCAAGACCCACGGGTCACCGGTTTTTTGGAGTGCCCCGACCAGCCTCTCGATGTCTTTCTTGCTCACTTTGATATTAGACTTCTTCGATACTTCGTTTGCAAGCTCGGCGTATTCCATAACTGTATTCTCCGTCACGTGCGTACTAAAACCGGTGCGCGTAAAATTTACCAACAGACCACCGGACTTACAAATTGATATAAGAAATCCAGGGTCTTTTTACGATGTCCCCTGGATCTTTGAATCCAAATCAGAATTTCCGTTCATAAACGCTGCTAAAGTTAAGCTATCGACAAAACGGCATATACATGGTCATGAGATAAACTGGACGCATTCAGCTTATATAGATACTCTCCTACACTACTCCACTCATTTTCTTCCAGCGCCTCTAGTATTAACCGGCGGTATTGTTGAGCAGCCTGGGGACTCCCTAATCAACCCAAGGCTGGCAAAACATTAACCAGTCACCTCGTGCTCCAGAATGTCTGTGGCAATCTTACGCAGGTCCTGAGTCATTTTCATGGGACAGAATTTCGGGCCGCACATGGAGCAGAACGGGGCCTCTTTGAAGTAGTCGTCGGCCAGCGTTTCGTCGTGCATCTGCCTTGCAACCTGGGGGTCGATAGAAAGCTCAAACTGCTTATCCCACTCGAACTCGAACCGCGCTTTGGAGAGGGCGTTATCCCTGTCCTGAGCCCCGACCCTGCCCCTGGCAACATCTGCGGCGTGGGCGGCTATCTTGTAGGCGATCACGCCCTGCTTAACGTCCTCGGGGTCGGGAAGGCCCAGATGCTCCTTCGGGGTTATGTAGCACAGAAGCGAAGCACCCATGTAGCCCGCCATAGTGGCGCCTATGGCCGAAGCGATGTGGTCATAGCCTGGGGCGATGTCGGTCACAAGCGGGCCAAGTACGTAGAACGGGGCGCCGTGGCAAAGCTCAATCTCCTTCTGTACGTTCATCTCGATCTTGTCAAAGGGCACGTGACCCGGCCCCTCTATCATGACCTGAACATCCTTTTCCCACGCCCTGAGTGTAAGCTCCCCCTGGGTTTTCAGCTCCGCAAACTGAGCCTCGTCACAGGCGTCCGCGATGCAGCCAGGCCTCAGAGCGTCCCCGATGCTGAGGGTGACGTCGTACTTCCTGCAAATCTCGAGTATCTTATCCCAGTTGGTGTAAAGGGGATTTTCTTTGTTATGGGTGATCATCCACTTCCCGAGGATACCGCCTCCCCTGCTGACTATTCCCGTAAGCCTTTTTGCAGTCAGGGGGATGAACCGGCGCAAAATGGCTGCGTGGATGGTCATATAGTCGACTCCCTGCTCCGCCTGACTCTCTATGATGTCCAGCAGGTTGGATGGACTCAAGTCCTCCGGGTTCTTTACGTGCGACATAGCCTCATAGATCGGCACCGTGCCCACAGGCACCGGGCTGTTCTCGATAATGGCTTTTCTGATCAAGGGGATATCCCCGCCCGTGCTCAAATCCATGACCGTGTCCGCGCCGTAGCTGACGGAAAAATCCAGCTTCTTAAGCTCTTCGTCTATTTCTGAGGTGACCGAAGAATTCCCGATATTGGCGTTGATCTTGCACTTCAGGGCAATGCCTATTCCCATAGGTTCAAGGACGGCGTGGTTTATGTTGGCAGGGATCACGACTCTCCCCTCAGCCACTTCGCCGCGTATGAACTCCGCATCGAGGTTCTCGCGTCGCGCTACATAGTGCACCTCAGGGGTAACCACACCCCGCTTAGCGTAGTGCATCTGAGTCACACATCCGCCCGCTCCGTTGCTCACCCTTTTTGCTTTAGTCATAAACACCTCCTCTATAAGATTATAAAAGATATAAGGGATTGGTCAATTGCAAATTTAATTGCCGTATTTTCCGTGTTAATATATATGATTACGGCACAGGCATTACTGTTGCCGTCGAAGAATAATCATGGCTTCGATCACCCTCGGCATAGAATCTTCATGCGATGAGACGGCCGCCTCGGTTATACGGGATGGCAGGGAAGTGCTCTCAAGCGTGGTTGCATCTCAAATCGACATCCATAAGGAGTTCGGAGGGGTCGTGCCCGAACTCGCATCGAGAAAGCACGTCGAGCTGATCATACCCGTAATCCAGCAATCCATCGCAAAAGCAGGCATGAAACTAGAGCAGATTGAGGGAGTATGCGTGACGTGCGGGCCCGGCTTGATGGGCTGCCTGCTCGTAGGAATGTCGGCTGCCAAGGCCATTGCGTATTCGCTCGATGTGCCGTTTATCGGGGTCGACCATCTTGAAGCCCACATAGCCGCAGCGCACATCGAGCACGACGTCCCGTTCCCCTTTGTGGGACTTATAACGTCGGGCGGGCACACGAGTCTCTACCTGGTGAATGACTACACGAACTACATACTGCTTGGCAAAACCAGGGACGACGCGGCCGGAGAAGCGCTGGACAAGGCAGGGAAGCTGCTCGGACTGAGCTACCCCGGCGGAGTGGAGATAGACAAAGCTTCAAAGTCAGGTGACCGGTTGGCTATAGAGTTCCCGAGGCCGTTTATGAGCACCTCCTCTCACGACTTTAGCTTCAGCGGCGTTAAAACCGCGCTTGTCTACTTCATGAGGGAAAACAGCGGCATTAGCGACAGCATGTTAAACGACATCTGCGCCAGCTACCAGGAGGCGGTAGTGGAAACACTTGTCGAGAAGACCCTTTATGCCGCCAAAACCCGCGGGGTCAAAGCCGCCGTAATTTCAGGCGGAGTAGCGTGCAACACGAGGCTTAGAGAGATGGGAGAGGCAAGGTTCGCCGAACATGGAATCAGGCTACACGTACCGTCACCGGAGTACTGCACGGACAACGCCGCCATGATCGGTGTGCTCGGATACCACAAATTAAAAGTGGGAGACCGCTCGGGAACACACTTAAAGGCCTATTCGACTACAAGACCCAGGTACATAAGGGGACGGGGATTGATAGAGGAGTGAACTGAGCGCTTAGACAAGAGAAGATACACAAAGCGCAGTTTGCCGAGGAACCGGGGTTTGATTGGGTAGTGGGTTGAGCAGTCAGCCCCCTCCCCCCCACTAAAACATCGAAATTCCGTTGTAACGCTATCAATACTGCAGGTCAGTGCTTGACGTCGGTTATGACTCCCACGGAGATGGAGACGCCGTCGGGTTTTACCTCGCCCTCCTTGCCCACCATCCCTCCATTATGCGAAGGTACCGCTTCAGGCGTCTTTTCCCTGAGCTTAGCCATCTCATACGGAAGCACCCTCCAGAATTGGGGCAGATAGCGCGCCCAATTGTCCAAGATCTCCTTCGAGCGTTCGCTTCCGGTGTTCTCATGGTGGCTTTCGAGCAGTGACTTCAGGATTGCTATATCCTAATTTTCTTCTCACCTGTTTATTCCCACATGCTCGGGATTGTATTTACTGGGGAACGAGCCGTCTTCGTCCAGAACAAAGGCCAGGCCGCCCGTCATACCGGCCGCAAAGTTCCTTCCGGTCTCCCCTATAACCGCCACGACACCGCCTGTCATGTACTCGCAGCCATGGTCACCCAGGCCCTCGACCACCGCTCTAGCGCCGCTGTTCCTCACACCGAACCTCTCACCCGCGCATCCGGCGGCATAGAGCTCGCCGCCCGTAGCGCCGTAGAGCACCGTGTTGCCCAAAATGACATTTTCATGTGTTTCAAATTTGCTCCCATCCGGGGGCCTTATGATTATTACTCCGCCGTGCATGCTCTTGCCCACATAGTCGTTTGCGTCGCCTTCGAGCACGAGCCTCATACCACTCAAGCCGTACCCGCCGAAGCTTTGGCCCGCGGTGCCCTTGAAGGTCACCTCTATGGTAATGCCGGGCGGGAGGCCCTTATCCCCGTAGCGGTATGCGATTTCCCCGGCAAGCATCGCCCCGACGGTGAGGTTCTCATTCGTAATGGGGTAACTGAGCTTTACGGACTGGACTCCGGCGATGGAATCCATGGCGTCCTGGAGTATGACGTTGTCGAGCGGGGCGTCCGCCCTGTCATTGCGCTCTTTCATATGGTAGCGGGGTCTAGTGTCGTCGGGGTCGGCGTCAGCGAGCACCGCCCCTAGGTCAATGTTCGAGGTCTTGGGCAGCTCGATGTCAGAGCGGACTTTGAGCAAATAGGCCCTACCTATGACCTCCTCAAGCTTCCTAAACCCTAGCTGGGACAGAATATCCCTCACTCCCATGGCTATGCCCGTGAAATAATTGACCATGTTCTCCGGGGTGCCCTGGAACTTCGCCCGCAGTTCCGGCTTCTGTGTGGCCACGCCCACAGGGCAGGTGTTGAGATGGCACTGCCTGGCCATAACGCACCCTACGGCGACCAAGGCCGCAGTGCCGAAGCCGTACTGCTCTGCCCCAAGCATTGCAGCAACAACTACGTCCCTAGCGGTTTTAAATCCGCCGTCCACCCTGAGAATCACGCGTCCCCTCAGGTCGTTGAGGACAAGTACCTGCTGTGTTTCTGAAAGTCCGAGCTCCCAGGAAATGCCCGCGTGCTTCATGGAGCCAAGCGGGGACGCTCCCGTGCCCCCTTCGTGGCCGCTAATATGCACCAAGTCGGCATAGGCCTTGACCACACCTGCCGCCACAGTTCCAACGCCCGCTTCCGAAACGAGCTTCACGGCGACCTTGGCCCTTGTGTTTGCGTGTTTGAGGTCGTAGATGAGCTGAGCCAGGTCTTCGATGCTGTATATGTCGTGGTGAGGCGGCGGGGATATCAAGGTGACTCCCGGAATAGAATATCTGACCTCGGCGATCTCCGGGGTGACCTTGATGCCCGGAAGCTGGCCGCCCTCGCCGGGTTTCGAGCCCTGCGCCATCTTGATCTCGATCTCCTTGGCCGAAGCCAGGTACTCCGGCGTCACGCCGAACCTGCCCGAGGCGACCTGCTTGATCAGGCTGTTTGGCCAGTCTCCGTTCTGACGGCGGTGAAAGCGCGCGGGGGACTCTCCCCCTTCGCCGCTGCAGGTTTTCCCGCCGAGCCTGTTCATCCCGATCGCGATCGTCTCGTGAGCCTCCGCGCTCAAGGCGCCGTAAGACATTCCTGGATTGACAAAACGCTTCAATACGGCTTCAATGGGCTCGACCTCTTCCAAAGGAACGGGGACGCCTTCTTTGAACTCCAGTAAATCCCTTATGCCGATCGGGGGGGTGGAGTCAACGGCCTTCTCAAAGGCTTGGTAATCCTCATATGAGCCTGTCTCGGCCACTTTATGGAGGGCCTTGAAGACCGTTGGGTTGAGCGCATGGTACTCGCCCGTCTTTCTGAACCTGAAATAGCCCTTCTCGATCAAAGAGGCTTTTTCTTCTGCAAAGGCCGCTCCATGCAGACGCAGGACATCGACGGCCATACAGTCGAGGTCTATACCCTCGATCCTGGATTCGCTCCCAGTAAAGTACTGGTCGATAACGGACTTGCTTATTCCAATAGCTTCGAAGATCTGTGCCCCCCTGTAGCTCGCAACGGTCGAAATTCCCATCTTCGACATGATCTTTAAAATACCTTTCTCTGCGGAAGTCCTGTAATTCTCAAGCGCCCTCGTAACGCTTATGCCGTTCGAGCGCCTTATCATGTTTGCTACGGACTCATAGACCAGGTAGGGGTTGATTAAGCTCGCTCCATAGCCCAGCAGGCAAGCGAAGTGATGGTCTTCCCTGGCTTCCCCGGTCTCAATTATTATGCTTGTGTTCTTCCTCTTGCCCTTGCGAATGAGGTGATGATGAACGGCGCTTACGGCAAGAAGCGCGGGTATGGGGGCCTTTTCGCCGTCGACGCCCTTGTCGCTGAGAACGAGTATGGTCTTCCCGGAATCAATGGCCTCCGAGGCCAAGCGGCAAACGCTTTGGAGCGCCCCCTCCATTGCTCCGGGGCCGTCCGCCGCGTTGAAGAGGATGCTTATCTCGGCACAGCTAAAATTGAGGGCGTTAAATCCCCTCAGCCACTTCAGCTCTTCGTTATTCAATATCGGGGTCGGGAACTTTATTACCTTGGCGTGCTCGGGAGTCTCCTCGAGTATGCTCTTTCTGGGCCCGATAGAGGTGGAGAGAGACATCACTACTTGCTCCCTTAAGGAGTCAATAGGCGGGTTCGTAACCTGAGCGAATCTCTGTTTGAAATAGGTGTAGAGAAGCTGCGGCCTGGTAGAGAGCACCGAAAGCGGGGTGTCGTCGCCCATTGAGCCAACCGGTTCCTTTGCGTTCGTGGCCATCGGCTCGAGGATACGCTCGATGTCCTCCAGACTGTAGCCGAATGCCTTTTGGAGCTTTATTAGCTCGACCTCATCCATCCCACCCACATCGGACCAGCTCGAGATCAGGCCAAGCCCTTCGGTCCTGAACATATTTTGCTCGACCCAGTCGGCGTAAGCCCTCCGTTTTGCAAAATAAGACTTTATTTCGTCGTTCTTAAGCAGTACTCTGTTCTCCGTGTCGACTGCTATCATTTTCCCCGGCCCCAGCCTGCCCTTTTCGACCACCTTGGACGGCTCTACATCGACCATCCCCACTTCAGAGCCCATAATCACTATGCCGTCGTCCGTGACAACATAACGCGCCGGGCGAAGTCCGTTCCTATCCAGAGACGCTCCGACGATTACTCCGTCGCTGAACACCACCGAGGCGGGCCCGTCCCAGGGCTCCGAAAGGCAGGAGTGATATTCGTAAAACCCTCTAAGCTCGGGGTCCATATCCGCCATTTTTTCGTACGCTTCGGGAATGAGCATCATCATGGAGTGCCTTATATCGCGGCCTGACTGAACCAGTAGCTCGAGCATATTATCGAGGCATGCCGAATCGCTCCCATCCTCCTGAATGACGGGGAGGAGCTTTCTCATTTTGTCTTTCCAGACCTCGGAGTGCAATTCGGGCTCCCTGGCCCGCATCCAGTTGATGTTCCCGCGCAAAGTGTTGATCTCCCCATTGTGAGCTATTATTCTGAATGGCTGCGCGAGGTACCAGTTGGGAAACGTATTGGTGCTGTAGCGCTGGTGGAAAACTGCTAGGCTGGACTGAAAATCGGGGTCTTTCAAATCGAGATAAAAGCGCCTGAGCTGAGGGGCCACCAGAAGACCCTTATAAACGATGGTTTTATGTGACAGGGAAGGGATATAGAATTCTTCGATCTTGTTCCTTACCACGTGGCGCTCCATCTTCTTCCGGGCTAAATACAGGGTGCGCTCAAATTCGTCATCGGTCGTGCCGGGAGCGCGGCCTATAAGAACCTGGAATATCTCGGGCTTCGTATCCAGGGCCTTGTCGCCAAGCACGTGGGGGTCAATCGGGACCTTCCTCCAGCCGTAAAAGCCCAGGTCGTAGGAGCTTATGACCTCTTCCACTATAGTCTTGCAGCGCTCCTTGGCCAAGGGGTCGGAGCTTGGAAGAAATATCATCCCCACGGCGATATCGGCCTCGCTCACCCCGCCGCACCCCATTTCCTGTACCACTCTCTTAAACAATTTCTTTGGAATTTGTGTAAGGATCCCGGCGCCGTCGCCCGTTTTGGCATCGGCGTCTACGGCTCCCCTGTGAGTTAGCTTAATGACGCACTCTATGGCAAGCTCGACTATGTAATGGCTCTTTTCCCCCGATATGTCGGCTACGAACCCCACACCGCAGGCGTCGTGCTCATTTAAGGGGTTGTATAAAAGTTTTTTGTGCTGAATGCGGTTTCTCACAGCGACAATACTCCTAATAAGACATAATCAGTTGCTAAAACATCCGGATTGTATCTCAAGACTTAAAATGCTGCCTATAGAACGCGGTTACTAATTTACAATGTATTGAGTCAATAATCAAGCTCGACTCACGCTACTCGGAGTAGCGGTTGGTGATGGGAAAGCGCCTGTCCTTGCCGAAGGCCCTGGCGGTTATCTTGATCCCCGGAGGGCCCTGTCTGCGCTTGTACTCGTTCGAATCGACCATCCTAACGACCCCCTCGACAAGGCTCGCATCAAACTCATCGGAAGCGATCTCCTCGGTGCTCAGGTCGTCCTCGACGTACGCCTTGAGTATCGGGTCGAGCACTTCATATGGAGGCAGCGTGTCGGCGTCCAGCTGGGCCGGGCGCAGCTCGGCCGACGGCGGCTTCCTCAATATCTCCTCGGGGATTACCGCCTCTCCTTTCATTTCGTTGCAGTATTTTGCCAGCCTGTAAACAAGGGTCTTCGACACGTCCTTGATGACGGCAAACCCTCCGGCCATGTCCCCGTACAGTGTGGTATACCCGACGCTGGTCTCACTCTTGTTTGCCGTGGTGAGTACAAGCCAGCCGAACTTATTAGAGAGCGCCATGAGCAGGTTGCCCCGAATCCTCGCCTGTATGTTCTCCTCCGTCACGTCGGGCTCTGCGCCCCCGAAATGGTCTGTCAACATCTCGAGGTATGCCGAAAATATCTTCTCTACGGGGATGGTGTTGATTGTTATGCCAAGATTAGCGCACAGGGCTTCGGTGTCATCAACGCTGCCCTTGGAGCTGTACTGCGATGGCATACTTACCCCCACGACGTTCCCGGCGCCGAGAGCCTCTACCGCAAGGGCCGCAAGACGCTCCCTGCCGTGTTGCGCTACAGCAAGGTGCCGACCTCGGTGCTGCTGGAGGTGGCCAACCTCAACAACAAGCGGGACCGTCGCAACCTGCTGAAATCAAAGGTGCGGCAGCAAATGGCCAATGCCCTAGCTCAGGCAGTGAAAGTTCATTTCACCAGTTTCGGAGGCTTGGTGGCGTCTCGCTGATCCAGAAATTTTTTCTGAAATTATGCTGACATGAATGTTGTTTTTGACCTCGGTAACGTCCTCATCGACTGGAATCCCCGCTACC
>JADFKM010000092.1 GCA_022564935.1 Candidatus Dadabacteria bacterium | reverse complement strand
ATATTGCGTTTCTTGTGCCTGGGCCATCTATTGGAGTAATGACTATAAACCCCTTTGTGTTTTGAAGGTCTACCACCTCATTGCCGGGGTCGAGGGGGTCGTTCCTGACCACATTGTCCATTGTGAAGATGTGTGTATCAAGCGGGGTGTAAAAGTCATTGAAATTAGTCTCTGAGCAGATCACAGCCGTAGTAGGGTCTCCAGGACTGGTGTTGCTGCTCGCAAATATCTGGACGTGAACCCATACGGGTGTGTCGACGCTTGCGTTGGTTACCTGGATAAGCGTGTCCCTATTGGGGCTAAGGGCGCCGGAACCCGTGTCATCCTCATCGTACCAGAACACTAGCTGGCTGGATTGCTCGGTGGTCTTTCCCGTAGGCCTTATGTGGTTTGAGGCATGGGAAACACTAGGGACGTAAAGAAGCCCCGCAAGAAAAGCCGCTACCGCAGCCCCTAATACGTTGTTGATCAATTTTATCTTCATTGAGCACTCCCCCTTATATGGTTAATTTGTTTACTCACAAAATCCCAAGCATATGCAGAAACGCCTTACTATTCCTGCACATAAATCCACCTACCAGAAACTATGTACGAAATCCCTCCTTTATAACATTCAATTAAATCACAATACAAATCCTGCGTCAAGCCTTAAATTTGTGCCGCACACGCGACGTGGCACCCTGCAAATACTAAAAGCCGGAGCGCCCGTTGAGGGACGCCCCGGCCTTATTTTCATATCGAAGGGGGGAGGGCTGCTCCCGCCCTACACCTCATATTTCAGTCCTCTTCCCTTCTCCCGGATAAATTTTAAAGTGCCTTGACTTAGATATAGGCGGGGCATCCCGGCATGGGAGAGCTTAAGAGTCCCACCACACACAGTATTACATCCAGCCACGCATACCGGGGAGTTGTTTTTTAATCGGTGTTTTTAGAAACCAAACAAATGAAATCTCAGACCTAAGAGAGGTTTTGAATTTTGCTTATGATGCCGCAGTCAGGGCCGCTGAAATACAATTACTTAACCTCTAAAATACCCTCCATACCCTTTTTCCTATGACTGCCAAACAGTCCCTTCTTCCCACAGTAGAACTCATACTTGCCCGTCTTTGTTGGAATAAACGTAAATGTTACATCCTTACCTGCCCCTACACCCTTTTTTATACTTAATCCTGCTTCAGGAATGTTTAGAATGAAATTATGTGAAATAAGCCTTGTCACGCTTATTAATGTGATCTCAACGGGTTTATCTACCGAAACAATTATATGATCAGGCTTAAATAAATAGCTGTCTACTATAATGTCGACTCTCTGTACACCGTTCTGAGAAAGCGGCACATCAAACGGCTCAGATCCCTTCCCTTCCCCAAAAACAAGATAATTAGTCGAGCACATAACCATAATTAGGAATAGAAAAACACGACTTAAATTCATACAGCTACCCTACCTGCTTTGGAGATAATCATCAATGTTACCCCGGATGGGTATAACGAAGATGGATTCACACCGAGCCCAGCATCTCGCAGAACACAAAGACCTTGTTCTTAAATCAGTAGGGAAGGCTGTCGAGCTTGGCGGTCTGCCCCCCGGGACGTGGAGGCGGAGACACCAAACCGAGTAACGATGATGTAACTCGCTCAATATGGCGGTACCGCTTCCCCGGATTCGCCGTAAATCTCCAGCTCAAGACCGTCAGGGTCGAGGAAGTGATAAGCTTTCTTCTTATCTTTGTCCAACTTCTCCTGTATGAATTCCACCCCTTTGTCTTCAAGAATCTTCCTTGTCCGCTCCACATCATCGACGCTGAAAGCCACATGGTGCACGCCCTCCACATAACCAGGGCTCTTCTTTGCCCGATCTTCATCCTCCGTTAAGGCGATTAGAGTCCTGGACTCTGTGCCGAGAAAAGATTTCTTATCGCCGCCTTCCCCCCTGCCGTCATGGAGTATCTTGAGACCTAAAACTCCACTGTAATACTCAATAGACCTGTCCATATCACTCACTACTATCGCCACGTGGTCTATGCCCTTAATCATAGTACCGCTACCGAATAAATTAAGAAGTGCTTTCATAAGCCTCTCCCTATAACTATTCTTACACCCTACATAGTTTCTTAGAGATTAGCGAATTTGAAATTATGGAGTTTGATGAAGGGGGCGGAGAAATGAAGGCTATAAGAAAGAATCAGCTAGGAACCCAACAAGTAAGATTTCAGTTTTTATCATTTAACGTAGCCCCTTTCGAAATATTCACTTTCCGCTCCTATGTCCTCTAAGTTGTACTTTTTGCCTTCAATTATTGATCTTGCGGCCAGTATGCCCATTTCGAGCGAGTGATCCTGGTTGGTGTATTTGAAACGTCCGGGTCTGCCGATATATAGGAGGTTGGAGAATTTATCTAAATATTCGTTAACCACCCTGAGCTTGTTTTTGTAACCAAGCTCGTAAACGGGATAAACATTCTTTCTTTTTATGTGGTAGGCGTTAATAATCTCTTCTTTCTTTATAAATCCGAGCCTCTCAAGCCATTGGGTTGAAATCTCAACCAGCTCGTCCTTTGCTTTATTCCATACCTCGTCATCTTCCCAGCAAAAAAACTCGATAAACAGTGATGTTTTGTCGGGAGGCGCCATGCGCGCAGAGAAGTTTTTCATCTCGGAGATGCGTCCGAATGGGATATGTTCTTCGGGGAAATAAACCCACTGGTCTTTCGACACTTGCGGTTTGTTTATAGTAATGAACAGGTAAACCTGGGATCTAAATCTGAGTTTCCTAGAGGCGTCATACACTGCATCCGGGGGCGCAGGGTCTAAGAGACCGACAAATTCCGTTATCGGAACCGAAGAAACTAAAAAATTCGGGCTGAACGTCTCTCCGGTCTTTAAAGTCACTTCTGTTATCATGCCGTCATTGTGGGATATAACTTCAGGCTCTTTTGAAAACATAACGGGGTGCGAGCCTTCTATTTTCTTCTTGATTGCTTCATATATTGCGCCTGCGCCGTGCTCCGGATAGTAGAACTGACTCACAAGGGTCTTAGGGCCGCCTTTCCTTTTAAAAATGTTCGAAATAAGGCTCCACAGTGTTAGTCCCTTTATCCTCTGTTTAGCCCAATCGACCGAAAGTTCACGGCATGGCAGCCCCCAAATCTTTTCCGTATAGTTGAGGACGTTCATTTCGGCAAGGGTTCTTCCAAAACTGCTTAGGGCGTACTCTTCGAAATTACTTGGCTCACGCCCTCTTGAAGCGGCCTTTGAGAATAAAAAATCCACAAAAGCCCTCAAAGCCGTGACAGGCCCCATCTTCATAAGCGCGTCCTTCCACTCCACGGGGTACTTGTAGAACTTCCCTTTGATATAAAAGCTGCTGAACCTATCCACCTTTAACCAGCCCTCTCCAAGGATGTCTTCTATGAAACCGTACAGGTATTTGTTCTGGGTTATAAAGCGGTGTGAGCCGTTGTCGGTGAGGAACTCCTGGATATACGCCAGGATTCTTTGACGCCTGGGGGGCATTCGTTTCTTCGAAGTCATGAAAGTCCTTTATGAAACAGGTGTTCTGGTAGCAGGCTAGCAAAGGGCCCGGCCACTGTCAACGATGACCTGTCACGTTTAAGGACGGTTTGAACCCGCAGGCCCGTTGACTTCGCAAGACGGCTGATGGGTTGTTTCCGAGGAGGGTTAACCCCGGCTGCGGGAGCCGGTGGTGCGCCGCCTGGTCTGCCGGCCTCTGGCCGGTTCCTGGACCGGGGCCGCATCGGGTCCGGCCTCCAGAAGGCGGTTCATCTTGATGGCTAGGCGGGACTTGCGGCGGGAAGCGTTGTTCCTGTGTAAAACGCCCTTTTGCACTGCCCGGTCAAGACCGCTTAACGCCGCCATAACCGCCAATTCCGCCTCGGTCGCGTCCCCTCCATCGATTGCTTCGAGGGCATTGGCCATAGTGGTCCTGGTCGATGTGCGAGCGCTTCGGTTTCTTCCCAAACGCTTG
>JADFKM010000008.1 GCA_022564935.1 Candidatus Dadabacteria bacterium | reverse complement strand
TTTTCCTGAAAACAACTAGCACGAACCAACCGATCAGAAAGGCTCCAACAATGATAAAAAAGGCTGGATTTAAGAGGAAATAAAGACCATTTTTAAAGTCGTTATAGGCGTGGAGAGCGACTGGCGAACAATGAAGTCATTTCTAAATAAAAGTTGTAACATTCCGTGATTGCTTGTTTTATATAAATTGCTTGACAAAAGAAATTAATTTCTGTTACGATTAGAAAGTGACTCAGGGCCAAGGGGTTTAAATGTAAGGGTAGAAAATAGGCTCTGTAAAAATTACGATTAGATTTCATTGCTTTTCCGGTTAGTTATCCACAATTTGTTGATAAATTGTGGATAACTAAGGATTTTTTTTGTGGTAATGGAGACATTAAAACCTCAATTTGCTTACATAGTATTAAGGCTAAATAATTGCAGTGAATACTCTTACCCGATTCCGTATAACCCCGGAGGTTAAAAATGGCTGAGCATTTTTCTACGCCAGATGAGGACAATGAAAGGGAAGAAAAACATAGTAGTGTTATATGGACGGATGTACTAGAAGAAATCAAAAAAAAGGCAAATCCTCAAGTGCAGTTCTGGTTCGACAAACTCTCACTCCAATCCCAAACCGACAGCAGCGTAACTCTCCTCGCAAAGAGCTCGTTCGACCGCGATTGGATAAAAAATAATTACATAGATATGATCCGCGAAACCCTGAGCGACGTACAGGGAAGAAAGTACGACGTGTTTGTAAATTCCGAGAGAGACACCCCAACCCCTCCCCCCACTCAAATCGGTAACATCAACAAACTACGGATTAAAGAAACCCTTTTTACAGGCATCATAAATCCCAACTATAATTTTGAGCGATTTGTGGTAGGGCCGAGTAACCAGTTCGCACACGCAGCTTCTATTGCGGTTGCAAGGAATCCCGGCCAAGCCTACAACCCTCTGTTTATCTACGGAGGAGTGGGTCTTGGAAAAACTCACCTGCTAAACGCCATTGGAAACTATGTCATTGCAAACCAGCCCTCGTCAATGGCGAGGATTTGCTGCATTTCGGCGGAGCACTTCACAAACCAGGTTATCAACAGCATTAAAAAGGGTAAAATGGAAGAGCTTAGGAACAGGTACAGGTTTGGATGCGATGTGCTGATGATAGACGACATACAGTTCATTGCAGGAAAAGAAAGCACACAGGAAGAGTTCTTTCACACGTTTAATTCCCTTTACGAACTAAAGAAGCAGATCGTGCTGACAAGCGACAAAACGCCTAAAGACCTGCCTCAGACCGAGGAAAGGCTCCGCTCCAGATTCGAGTGGGGAGTAATAACCGACATTCAGACCCCGGAGACCGAAACCAAGGTGGCAATACTCGAAAACAAGGCTGAGCAAGAGGGCATAGTCCTTCCGAAGGAAGTAGCTCTATATATCGCCGAGAACATCACTTCAAACATTCGCGAGCTTGAGGGAACCCTCACAAACATAAGCGCTTATGCAAAACTCCTCCACACGAAAATAACCTTAGACCTTGCTAAAGGAGTGCTTAAAAACATTGTAAAGGAAGCTCCCGCTCATGTTATAAACATCAGCGCAATACAAAGGGAAGTTTCACAGTATTTCGGCCTAAAGCCCCAAGATTTAAAATCCGTAAATAAAACCAAACAAATAGCCCTGCCGAGACACCTAGCCATGTATCTCTCCAGAAAGCTGACCGGAGCTTCTTTCCCTGAGATCGGAGATAAATTCGGCGGAAAGGATCACTCGACCATCATACACGCCGTAAAGAAAATTGAATCTTTGCTCGAGAAGGATCCGATGATTAAGAAAACCATAGACCTAATAACGTTAAGAGTAGAGGAAAGAAGAGGTTGACGAACGGTTGAAATGTTGTTTATAGAGGTGTGGGTGTAATTGTGGATACAACCAAATTGAGGGGTAGGCTGTGGAATTGTTGATAACCTCAGGTGAGATTTACACACATTATCAACTGCATTTCTTTCATGATTTTAGGCGTTTGGGCTGTTTTTCACAATTTCACAGCCCCTACTACTACTACTACTAATATTAAAATAATAATGTCATTACATTAACCGTAGGATTAACAATAGATGAAATTCTCAATCGATGCTTCACTTCTTACCGAAAAACTGGGTCTAATACAAGGCATATCTGAGAGGAGAGTCACGATGCCCGTGCTCTCCCACGTGCTGATCGAAACGGAAGAGCAGTCCGTTAAGATCACCGCAACTGATCTAGAGACTACAATACAAACCTCATGCCTGGGAAGTGTGGAAAGCGCCGGGTCGATGGCCCTTCCTGCAAGAAAGATATTTGAGATCGTGAAAGAGCTCCCTCCCGGCAATGTCAGCTTTACGGAGATAAACAACAACTGGGTGGAGATAAGCTCTCTAAACGCTGTGTTTAAGATAGCGGGTCTTCCCGGTGAAGATTTTCCGGAAATTAAAGAGACCCATCTCGAAGACATGTTCTCTGTAGATAGCAAAGTTCTTGGGGATATGATCGATAAGACTATTTATGCCGTTACTTCTGATGAGTTGAGAAGGAGTCTCTCGGGTATTTATTTTGAGAAGATGGACGACCAAACATTGAGGCTTGTGGCTACCGACGGGCATAGGCTGTCCCTTGTCGAGAGGGCCGATGTAGGAGATATTTCGTTTGAGTGGAGCTTTCTCGTGCCTAAAAAGGGAGTTTCGGAGCTTAAAAGACTGCTTAGGTCATCCGAGGCGGTTAGACTCGGCTGCTCCAAATCTGAGTTCACCTCTGAGGGTGACGGAGTGTTGATAGTGACGCGCCTTATCGACACCGAGTTTCCGGATTACACTCAGGTAATTCCCGAAAGCACCAAATTCAGCTTTACCGTGGGGAGGGTTGAGCTTCTTGGAGCTCTTAAGAGGGTGTCGCTGCTGTCATCTGAGAGAACACGAAGCGTGAAGCTAAAGCTACAAATTGGAGCGCTCACATTAAGCTGCGTTTCACCCGAGATCGGTGAGGCAACGGAAACCTTAGAGATCAACTACGAGGGGGACGATATTGAGGTTGGTTTTAACTCCGTTTACTTGCGGGATGTGCTCGAGGCAACTGATGGGGAGGAGGTGGAAGTAGGCATCACTGATGAGCAGAGTCCCGTTACGATAAAGCCCGTGGGTAATGGGATTTTCCTTTCAGTGATCATGCCGATGAGGGTTTGATTCTCTTACCATAACATTTTCCTAACAATCCCCCGGGTCTATTTACCGTCTGTTATGATCGGTGCAATCTTTCCGGATACTTGCTTTTCGTGCGGCGCTCCTTGCGGCCCGCTCTTGATCTGCGAGAGCTGTATTGAACGGGTCAGTTTTATACGCGGTAGAGTTTGTGTGAGCTGCGGCGCTCCAATGGATTTCAGCGGGACGTTTGGCGCTGCTGTCATGAGAGAGTATTACAATCCCCCGGACAGGTGTAGAGTTTGCGGGCTTTTCAAGCCCCGGTGGTTTAGGAAGGCGAGGTCTGTGGCGATTTATGACGGGGTTTTGAAAGACATGCTTATAGAGTTTAAATTTGCGGGCAATCTTACCCTACAGGCTGGGCTTTGCAATGTGATGATTGAGAACATGTCCAAGGATTTGAGCCACAGTCCCGATGTGGTCGTTCCGGTGCCTCTTCATAAGAAGAAATTGCTTGATAGGGAATTCAACCAGTCCGTAGTGCTTGCCGGGGCGGTTGCCTGTCGTTTAAGAGCGCCGATGGACCCGTTTTCACTTAAGAGACTGAGGTTCACAAGGCCGCAGTTCGAGCTCCCCTCTGCTCTAGAGAAATACAAAAACGTTGAAGGAGCCTTCGGTGTGGTGAATTCGAACGCCTTCAAGGGTAAGGCAGTTCTTCTTGTAGACGATATAATTACGACCGGCTCTACCGCCGCGGAGTGTGCAAAAGCGCTAAGGGCTGCAGGGGCTGGCAGTGTAGAAGTCCTCACCTTGATGAGGGCATTGGGCGAGTGAGCCGGGGAACCAGAGGAATTGGCTTCAGGAACGGGCAAACGGGGTAGGTTATTAAATGCGGGTTTGTTGATGGGGTAAGCTAATGGGGGCTCATTGCCGTATTCAGGCAAGGGAAACTCAAATTGACTTTGATAGCGCTATACTTTAATTTTATAACTCAAAGTAAGGCTGTTGCATAATATATGTTCGGTAAATATGTCGGGCTCGATATAGGAGCCAAAACGATCAACATAACCCTCATAAAGAGGGGATTCAGGGATATCACTCTTCTTGGTACGTGGAGTTTTAATACTCCTGTGGATAGGGGCTCGGTTCCTGCTGTCTTGAATGAGTATCTCAAGGGATTAGGTCTCCCAACCTCAGAGCTTGCCGTCGGTGTGCTCGCAAACCCTATCTCTATCAGGGCACTTAAGTTTCCTTTCTGGAATCCAAAAAAGATAGAAATGGTTTACCGTTTTGAGCTGGAGAACGTATCTTCATTCAACCCCGAAGAAAAGGTTCACAGCTATAATCTCGTAAAGGGACCGGAGGATAGCGGCGAAGCGATAGTGTGCATGTACAACTCCGAGGACATTAAAGAAATTCTTTCTATAACCGAGGAGGCGGGTTTGAACCCCAGAATGCTGACATTCCCACCTGTGGCTTACGCGATGCTGGAGGAATACATTGGAGAGAACAGGCCTGCGGTTCTCCTAAATTTAGGGGCTACGAAAACCAGCTTTGCCCTTTTTGACACAAGCGGCTTGAGGCGTGTAAGGATTTCTCCAATTGGTGGAGAGCACATCACCGGGTCTTTGGCCGAGAACTTAAATTTGGACCTTAGCGAAGCTGAGGAAATAAAACATAGGGGCTTGCTCGGCGAGAATCCCGGGGCGGTTGTCCAGGCCTTGAAGCCCTTTATGGACGAGATAAGGAAGACTATAAGATTCTTTAATACAGAAATCAACAGTGGTGTTGTTGAGCTCGTGCTCACGGGGGGTACATCACTCATGCCGGGCCTTGGCGAGTTCATCGCCAGGGAGTTAGAAATCGATGTGAGTGATCTCCTGATCCCGCCTTTGGGAAGTAGTGCCGCTCTTTTCTCAGAGTCTTTCGCACTGTCATTGTATGGAAGCTCGTCCTCGGGCAGGTCACTTAACCTGAGGAAAGATGAATTTCGGTTCAGGGGGAGGCATGAGGAGATAAAGGGGGCTTTTCTCACCCCTTCAGTGCTGCTCGCGATAATATTGATTATTTTCCTATACACATCGTGTCAAAGGTACTTTGAGCTTAAGAGCGGAGTTAAGCAAATGGAGGTTGAGATAACGCAGGTCGTTAAAAAAACTTTCCCCGACATAGCCGTTATTCCTAAGCCAGAGGAGTTTATTCAGGCCGAGGTATCGAAGATTAAGAAGAACATTGAATTTTTAGAGAACCTTAAGGTCGGAGCCACTCCTCTTGATGCCCTTAGGGCTATATCTTCAGGCATTTCTAAGGATATAGCTCTTGAGGTTGGCGAAATCAGGTTTATAGACGACACTAAGGCGAGAATAACCGGAAAATGCGACTCATACGACGACGTGTCTAGAGTAGAAAAATCCCTGGTTGATTACGGCGCTTTCACAGAAGTTAGACTGGTGAGCGCCGAGCCTCATATCAAGAAAAAGATCTCTTTTAAAATAGATGTGGTATTCAATTAAAGGCCCTGGCAGGCATGGAAATTAAGAACCCGTTTGAGCCCGTCGTTATACTTATAAAAGAGAAGATAGATTCCTTGGGTCTGTCCGAGAGGGACAGGAAGGCTATCATTTGGGGGGGGGTCGGCGCCACTATATTTCTTCTCATTTTCATTTCACAGGCTTTTTACTCACACACCCGTAAGCTTGAAAAAAGGTACAACGCTACGAAAACGCAGCTCCAAACGATTCTAACGTTAAGCGAGGAATACATCGAGTCGAAAGATAGGGTAGAGCGGATTGCAAACTCGATCGTGTCTCCGAAGTCCCTTCTCTCTAGTGTCGAAAAAATTTTGATACAGTCTAGAGTCGACAGGGCCAGCTTTTCAATCAAGTCAAAAAGCCCTACTAAATGGGATCTCTATGATGAGATCAGCGTGGAAGTGAAAATAGAGAAGATCCCTCTTCCAAGGATCATTGACATACTGTACAGAGTTCAGAACACCGTCGCCTATTTAAAGATCTCAAACTTCAAGGCAGAGACACGCTTTGACAAGCCTAACCTCATGAACATATCGTTTCGCGTTTCCACATTTAAATTCGATCAGGTGATCTAGATGAAGAGGATGTTGGGGAAGATAACCGGCAGCAAGTATATTGCCTCAAAATATTCTATGCGCGTAGGTTATGGGCTGTTTTTTTTGACCACCTTCATTATTTTCCTTTATTCAACCCTTCCCAACGATAGCATAAAGGATCGGATAAAGTACGAGGTAGAGGTAAATACGCCGCTGCGCGTGGATATGCAAAGTGTAGAAATTTCACCCATATTCAAAGTGAACATAAAGGGTGTCGTGTTCTCAGATGCCGATGGGCCGTTGTTTATGATCGATGAGCTATCACTCTCACCGGGAGTTTTTAATTTGCTCAGGGGGAGGCTCGTGTTTCCATTCAGGGTGAAAATGCTCGGGGGCGGGGCCAGCGGGTCTGCTTCCCTAAAGAGCAATCGGAAGACTAAAAAGCAGCAGTTTGAAAAAACAGCCCTGGAGTTGTACGGGTTGGATATAGCTAAGACCATCGGTCTCGTGTCGGAGTTTGTGTCGGATGGGCGAGACCTGCCTACAGTTGAAGGAACCCTGAGTGGAGTCATAAACCTGGAATTCAATCCCACTGTTAGTGGTATGTTCGCGCTAAGCTCAAGTGACCTGAGCATAAGGGATTTGAAGATAGGTTTTTTCAAACTGCCTGAGCTGTCGGGAGAAACACTGGTGTTAAAGGGCACTCTTGAGAGCAACTCGACCAATATCGAAGAGCTCAGGATATGGGGAGATGACATCGACTTGCGGATATCCGGGAGAATGAGTCTCCCATGGAAGATAAGGTCCTCAGACCGCCTGAATTTCAACCTTCGGCTTAAGACCACCGACCCGGCTCTGTCTTCTATAAAGAGCTTCATATCGACCCTGCCCGACGGCTCGGTTGCAGCCAGAATAACGGGCACGTGGAGAAATCCCAGGATGGTGCCTGGCACAGGCACGAGAGACACCAAGCGCAGAGGAACAAGAAGGTAAACCGATTCGTTTCCGGCCGGCAGATAGCGGGCTGTAACAGCTGCTCGGGGTCTTAAAACATCAAGAAGCTCTACTGCACGAAAAGCTTTAGCGGATGTTCTGTAGAGTCTTAACACCGTGTAAGCTTCCCCAGAAGGTAGACAAGCGGAAAGCCCTGGTTTTCTTCCACGTAAAAACCTTTGCAGGAGGACGGCCGGCTCACAATCGTTGAACTAGGCTCACGGTTTGTGATATTCTCATCTGTAGGGAGGTTTTAGCCATGATACACAGATTACTTTTGGTCGCCGCTGCGTTTGTTCTTGTGCATGCGCTTGTTTCGGCAGATGTTTTGAGGGGAGAAGAAAAGGGGTCGTATGAATACGAGGAGATGGTTATCAAAGGTGTAGGCTTCGACAAGATAACTGGAACCCCAGTTGTGCTGCTTACAGACAAGAAGCAGGGCGGCGATATGCTCCCGATCTGGATCGGGCTCTGCGAGGCCCGGGCAATCGAGCTTGGGATATCCGACAGCGTAGCGCCCCGCCCGATGACCTACGACCTTGTGGCTGCGATAGTGAGAACCCTTAATGCTAAGGTTAAGAGGGTTTTGATAGTTGACCTTCGCGACAACGTTTTCTATGCCCAGGTGGAAGTTTCCGTCGGTGGAAAAACGCAGTCAATAGACGCGCGCCCAAGCGACGCCCTGGCGCTCGCCCTGAGGATGGGAGCCCCCGTATTTGTCAATAAAGCCGTTATTAAAAAGTCGCTTCTCCGCAAAGACCCCGAGAAAGAGAGGGAAATTTAGCGCAGGGGTCTTTAGGCTCGTCTCAAGACACAGGCTTGCATCTCTGGGTACTCGGCCCGTCTTAGTACCGGGCTCCTCACCCAACGCCGTACCCGGTTGAAAATCCGCTCATCGTTCCTGCTACGCTCGCCTAGTTGGGCTTTCCCAATCGATGCATAATCGGTGTTTACCAAGGGGGTTCATTGACAACGATACCCTGTGTTGCTATCATTCGTTTCGATATGGGTGAGAGCACCAAACTGTCTAAGCTGAGGGAGAAAATCGACTCAATAGACAGAAATATTCTTGAGCTTCTCAATGACCGCGGCGCTCTGGCCATAGAGGTCTCAAAGCTCAAGCAACAGAACTCGTTTGACTTATACCACCCTGGAAGGGAGCGGGAGATTGAGGACAAAATCACCTCCGCCAACCCCGGCCCGCTCCCCGACGAAAGCGTGCTTGGGGTGTTCAGGGAGATAATCTCCTCTTGCCGGGCGCTTCAGAGCCCCCTGAGGGTTGCGTTCCTCGGCCCCGAGGGGAGCTATTCACATCAGGCGGCCTTTAAGGAGTTTGGCGCTCAGGCTGAGCTTACCCCGGAGCGCACGATAGATGATGTGTTTCGAGAGGTTGAAAGAGCGAGGGCCGTATACGGGATCGTGCCGGTGGAGAACTCTGCCGAAGGCTCCCTTGGAGTCGTCCTGGATATGTTCCTCGACTCCGAGCTGCTCGTGTCCTCCGAGGTCTATCTGAGGATTAACCACTGCCTCATGTCCCAATCTGGGAATATGGATGACGTGCGCACGATCGCCTCACACCAGCAGGCGCTCGCACAGTGCAGGATGTGGCTTACCGAAAGGGCGCCGGGCCGCGAGCTGCTCGAAAGCCCAAGCACCACAAAGGCCGCCCTTATGGCTAAGGAGGGGGGCGAGGTGGCGGCTGTCGCCGGGGAGCTTGCCGCTTCCATTTACGACTTGCAGATCATCGAGAAGCACATAGAGGACAGCTCGACCAACACCACGAGGTTCTGGGTCATAGGAAAGACGTCCGTTGAGCCGACGGAAAGCGATAAGACCTCGATCATGTTCTCCCTGCGTGATGAGCCGGGAGCGCTCAACAAAACACTCACCGCCTTCTCCAAGGCAGGGGTTAATATGACGAAAATAGAGTCGCGTCCTTCTCGTAAGCGACCCTGGGAGTATGTGTTTTACATTGACTTCGTCGGACATCACACAAGCCCCGAGATCGAAGGGATCTTGTCCGAGATGAGAGGGGGCTGCATTTTCCTCAAAATACTCGGCTCATACCCCATGGGCAGGATGGACTGAGTCCCCCGGAGCCGCTGCGGAGTCCTGGAGTATTGATTAAACCCAACAATTGCATCGAAGGCCTGATACCCTACGTCCCCGGAAAGCCGGTCGAGGAGCTGGAGAGGGAGCTTGGTGTAAAGGGGGCTGTGAAAATAGCATCGAACGAGAACCCCCTCGGGCCCTCTCCCCTGGCTATGAAGGCGGTGGAAAGGGAGCTCGCAGGCTTGAACCGCTACCCTGAGGGCGACTCGTTCTATCTAAAGCGCGCTCTGGCCGAGGCTCTGGGAGTAAAACCTGAAAACCTCATATTCGGGAACGGCTCGAACGAAGTGCTCGAGCTCGTGGCGAGGACTTTCCTCACCGAAGGCGACGAGGCCATAATGGGTGAGTATGCCTTCATCGTCTTCCCCATCGTGACCCAGGCCGTGGGGGCAAGGCGTGTGACCTCGCCTATGCCGGGGCTTACTCACGACCTGCAGGACATGTACTCGCGGATCACACCGCGAACACGCGTCATATTCATCGCTAACCCGAACAACCCCACTGCCACGATGGTGGGCAGGGAGGAGCTTGAGTGGTTCCTCGAAAAGGTGTGCGACGACATAATGATAGTGGTTGACGAGGCGTATTTCGAGTATGTGGACGACCCCGACTACCTGGACACGACCTCGCAATTGGACAGGAGGCGCTCGCTCATAACCACAAGGACGTTCTCGAAGATTCACGGCCTCGCGGGCCTCCGGGTCGGCTACGGCATCGGCGACGCCGAGGTCATATCGTACATGAACCGGGTCAGGGAGCCGTTCAACATAAACTCCCTCGCCCAGGCAGGCGCCCTTGCGGCCCTCGAGGACACCGAGCACATGGAGAAGTCAAGGCGCGTAAATGCCCTTGGGCTTGAGTACCTCACGGCCGAGCTGCAGTCGTTGACGCTTAACGTCACCGATTCCCGCACGAACTTCGTGCTCGTGGAATTCGGCCGCGACCCCATGCCCATCTACGACGCCCTTCTCAGGGAAGGGGTGATCGTGAGGCCTGTGGGCGAGTACGGACTCAAAACTCACCTGCGCGTCACCGTGGGCACGCAGGCCGAGAACGAGAGGTTCGTTGCGGCTCTGCGCAATGTGATGGGGAAGTAATTCTGGTTATAGAAGACAGGGGCTGTTGAGGATGCGGGGGACTGCCGTTAGATTCTTTCTTATCGTTTTAGGTATCGGGGTTTAATTAGGGAATTGCTCGCTATGAAATTCGATAAAGTAACAATCATTGGATTGGGTTTGATAGGCGGCTCGCTCGCTCGCGCTCTCAAGGGTAGCGGCTCCGTGGAGGAGGTGTGCGGTGTGGACGCCGACCGCAGCGCGTTGAAATTCGCCGTATCGGAGGGAGTGGTGCATACGGCCTCGGCAGAGATAGAAGAGGCCGTGCGGGGAGCGGAGGTGGTCGTTGTTGCAACCCATGTGGGGATTATCACAGAAGTCGCCAAGTCCGCGGCGGAGGCGGTAGGAAACGGCGCGGTGATTACCGACGTCGGGAGCGTCAAGGGATGGATTGTCGTAGAGATGGAGCGGTCTCTGCCGGAGGGCGTTTCTTTCGTGGGAGCGCACCCCATAGCCGGGACGGAGCGCTCCGGCGTCAGGCACTCTGACGGAGAGCTCTTCAATGGCAAGCTGCTCATAGTTACACCCACGGCGAGCACAGACCCCGGCGCCGTTGAGAAGGTGAGCGGGCTGTGGAGGCTGGCCGGCGCTGAGGTCGTGCCGATGGAGCCGCAGGTGCATGACAGGATTTTCGGTTTCGTGAGCCATTTGCCCCACGTAGTGGCCTATGCCCTCATAAACGCCGTTGCGGCTCAGGACGACCCGCCGGGGATGATGGGCTACTCTGGAGGAGGGCTCAGAGACTACACCCGCATAGCGGAAAGCTCCCCAGAGATGTGGCGCGACATCGTGCTTATGAACAGGGACAACGTGCTATCGGCAATCAAGGAGTTCAAAGCCGCGTTGGAAAAGATTGAACGGATGGTAGAGAGCGGCGACTCACAGGGGCTTGAGGAGGAGTTCCAGAAGTCCGCATCGGCCAAGAGAGAGGGGGGATAAGGGGCGGTACTGCTCTATGAAATTTTACCGGTATGCCTCTATGCTCTGCATAAACCTATCCGCAGGTGTATTAAGCCGGCTAAATTAATGATCATCACATAAATTTCCACTTGAAAAATCATGGCTATGTGTGTAACTTTTATTTCCATGAATACAAATACACTAATAGCAACGGTCGTAATTGTAGTTTTATTACTCGTCAGTTTGGCCTTAAACGCCTTCTCCCTTTACAAAGTAAGCTCAATCGAGAAGACGCTGGGCGAGGGTAAGGAGCTTATTACCACTCTTAAAACCGAGCTCGCCGCCCTGAAGAAGTCGGGTGCGGCTCCCGCACGCAGGCAGCAGCAGCCCGAGGAGCCGAAGATAGTCAGGGTGAGCATCGACGACGACCCAATGAAGGGCGACCCGAACGCTCCGGTGACAATGATTGAGTTCAGCGATTACCAGTGCCCCTACTGCCGCAGGTTCCACAACAATGTGCTTCCCTTGCTTGAGAAAAACTACATAAATACGGGAAAGGTAAGGTACGTTTTCAGGGACAAGCCGCTTGGCTTCCACCCCCTCGCAATGCCCGCCGCCGTGGTGGCAAACTGCGCCGGCAAGCAGGGAAAGTACTGGGAGATGAACGACTTCCTGTTCAAAAACCCGGCAAACCTCCAGGAAACCGCCATGCTCGTTTATGTAAAGGAGCTGGGCCTCGATTACGATAAGTTCAAAGAGTGCCGCAAGGATAAGAGGCAGGAGCAGGAAGTGCGCAACGATTTTCAGGATTCCGAGACATACGGGGTCAGAGGTACCCCCAGCTTCTTCATCGGCAAGACCACCGGCGGCAAGATGATGGATGGTCTGTACCTGAGGGGCGCAAGACCCTACGCCGCCTACAAAACGACCATCGATAAGCTCCTCAGCGAATAACGGGCTCTTTAAGGTGTGAGTTTACGCTTATAAAAAATGGTGTGTCAAACCTGAGGGTTAACTTGTAGTTTGTGTACCATCCTTCTGTTTTCCTTACAGCTTTCATGGCGCTGCATCTTGACAAGTACCTGTAAAATTGTTTAAAATTTCTATGTGGGGGGCATTAAGACATTAATTTGTTGAGGACTCTTACGGCTTGGTGGAGGGTTGCGGGAGAGGGGTATCTGTGAGCCGGGGTCGGTTAACCACAGTGTTTTGACGGCGGCAAGCTTCGACATTCGAGAACGCGTAATCAGGAGAACATGGAGAATAAAAGCGGCCCGCACATACAGACTATAGCGCAGAAAACGGACACGGTATCAGGTGTGCTGTCTTCAACGCTCCTTCCGGTGTGTGCTATGCTTGTGCTTGTGCTTATTGCGCCTTTTTTCACACAGCCCTCGCAGGCAGACATCTATTACAAAAAGAAGAAAGGGGTTCCGTTCTACACCGATACTCCCAACGAGCGGGGGTTTAAGCGCATCATTAAATACGGAGTTTCGCGAAGTCGCTCCTGGACTCAGTTTACCTACTCAAAGACCTACGACCGCCATATACGTAAAACGGCCCGCGGGCACGGAGTCGACCCCAACCTCGTTAAGGCGATCATAAAGGTCGAATCGGATTTCAATAAGTACGCGGTGTCCAGAAAAGGGGCTAAAGGAGTGATGCAGCTCATGCCCGAGACGGCGCGCAGACACGGCGTAAACGACCCGTTCAACCCGGCGCAGAACATCAAGGGCGGCGTGGAGTATCTGGACGAGCTGATGGACATGTTCGACAGCGACCTAGAGCTTGTGCTGGCGGCGTACAACGCCGGAGAGAACGCGGTGGTAAGTCACGGCTACAGAATTCCCCCCTACAGCGAAACCCGAGATTACGTCAACAAGGTGCTTATACACTACAACCACCTCAAAAGCAGCGCTAAGCACGGGATTTAGGCGGACTCATTATTATTCTCTCCCAGCATAGGAAACTGGGAAAACTGTACGCCTTTTATGGGTGATGGGAATTGTACTATGAAGCTCTTTTTTTATCCCTCACTGATAGTCGTAAAGACCGCCTCCTAGGATGAAAGTTCGCCGAAAAGACTCGTTGACTTTGCAGTGGGTGTATGCTATACAAAATAGGCGTGGGATTTAGCTATTATTAAGATAAGAAATACGGAATGGGGGGGAGAGAATGAGAAGTTTCCGACTTATTTTACCCTTTGTAGCGCCTTTTTTACTGATACTCTTTTCGACCGTCCTCGTCAGGGCGCTCCATAACGGCGAGTTTACGGACTCCGGCACAACTGTAGTTGAGCCTGTTACTATTCCTCTGTGGGGCCCAACATGGGCAAAATCGGAGGTGACCGTCAGCGTGGATGCCGGTAGAGGGGTGTCTGATGCTGCGGTACATCAGGTGCGAAGGGCAATTGCCGATTGGCAGCATGCTATCGACTCCCGGACGGGCAGATTCGCTTTTACCGAAGTAGTGGGCGACGCCGATGTAGTGGTCAAGGTCAAAAAAGGCGGGGGAATGGTTCAGGGACAGGCCCTTTGCAAAAGCGATGGGGGCTTTTTCATAGATTGTAAAGTGAATGTCTCGGGCAAGGCCTTCGGGTCGGATAATCCCGACGACACGGTGCTGAGCATTGCCATTCAGGAGCTCGGGCACTCCTTGGGTTTGCTGCACGCCGATAACCCCGACGATGTTATGTACGGTACGCTTCGGAACCCTCCTAATACGCTCATATCCGAATGCGACCTGGATGCCTGGGAAGCCGTGATGGATTGGCTGCTAATGCCCGTTACCGAACCGGATCCGGCTTCTGCATATCCGCCCGTTGTGGATAGCGTTTCCTGCGGTGTTGTAGGGGAAGACCCAGCGCCGCCTTCGTACTCAGGCATACTGGATGTTCTTGTATGGACGGATCAGGACCAGGATCCTTACATCAACCGTGAGTTCGTTTTGATAAGCGTTTCAGTGTTTCAGGATGGCGACCCCGTTGAGGATGCCGCCGTGCATGTAACGCTGGTTACCGCGAAAGGAAACACGCTTGTGGGTGACAATACCACTAATAGTGAGGGAATTGCGGGCTTTCGCTACAGGGTCAACGCCGGCCGCAACGGACTGGGTACGTACCATGTTTTGGCAGAGGCCGAAAAAGACCTCGCAAGCGGCGAGTGTCTTGAGACGGATGCGTGTCACACCGATTTCATTGTCGAATGAGCGGGTCTGCGGATTCTACCAGGGCGTATTTGATTTATCTATAAATTAAGCCTGTTCATATTCAGGACCACTACCACCTTCGGTTGGTGTTAATCTACCGCCTTTAGATGTAATGGCACCACATTGTACGCAATTTGACGGATCTAATCTAAGCTCCTTGCTGCCGCTATCTTCGTTCCACTCATATACCTGTGCGGGACACATATTGATCCATGCCTCCGCTATAACATCCGGCACATCTTTATTTATACGAATGTGATTCGGTTGATTTTCACGGCTCCTGTTTCCAGTTGCAAATACACTGTTCAATTTATCAAAGGTGAATTTATTATCCGGCTTTGGATAGTTGCGATCATCTCCTATAAACATTTCTTTTTCGCTATCTCTGTGTGATCTTAATCTCCAACCCGGAAACAATCCTCCCGTCACAGTCATTAATCCTGCAAGTATAAAACCTGATAAAAATCCATTTTGAAAAGCCTGCCGCATATTTCTTACCCTGTAGAGGTCCTTCCATATAAAACTGTTCTTAACAGCTTCATCATAACCTGCCAATGCACCTTCAGCTGATGGATCCTTCTTATCCTTTAGTTGTGCAAAAATTGTATCGGCAGCTAAAATTCCTGACATCATGGCATAATGAATACCCTTTAAGGCAGGAACATTAACAAAACCCGCAGAATCACCTACCAAAAGTGCCCCTGGAACACTCAACTTATTGGGGATTGCATAAAATCCGCCCTCTGGGATTGTCTTTGCACCCCATCCACTGTCCAAGCGTTTCCCACCCTCAACTATATTTTTTACAATGGGATGAAACTTGAATTCTTGAAGTAGGTCATGCACCGAAAGTGTCGCATCTGCATAATCCAGACCGACTACAAGACCAAGAGAAACCTTATCCTCACCCATTGGGTAGATGAAACTACCACCAAACTCGTTAAATTTCTTTGACCCCCTTAATGGCCATCCCATTGTATGTATAACCTTATCAAGAGGCTTTGCCACTTCCCAGATCTCTTTAACACCCAGTGCATAAACCTGAGGGTTTTCCCCATCCAGGTTAAAATGTTCAATAAGTGCCATGGACAGGTGCCCAGTGGTTCCCTCGCCAAGAACTGTAACATTTGCAAGAACATCACTGCCAGGTTGGAAGTTTCCTAACGGTTTATTATCACGGTCAAGCCCTTTATCATCGGTCCTAACCCCTTTAACCACTCCATTTTCTAGCAAGAGCTTAATCCCCGCCATTTCGTTAAAAATTATTACCCCCAACTCCTCTGCTTTTTCTCCGAGCCACTGTGCCATTTTGCTAATAGATGCTACATAATTTCCACTGTTGTACATCGTTGGAGGTGTTGGAAGGCGTATAGAACCTTTATTAGTTAAGTAATATAATGCCTCCTTTTTCACAGGACCAAAGAATGGAAAATCGCTGTCTTGCATGTCAGGAAAAAGTGCTCTAAAAGAAACAGGATTAACTACTGCGCCCGAAACTAAGTGCGCACCCGGATACTTGCCCTTCTCAATGATAGCAATAGGGATCTCTCCCAATGATTCCATTAATTCGGGCTCATTAGATATAAGTTGACCAAGCCTGATCGCTGCAGCAAGGTTAGCTGGACCAGCACCCACAAATAGAACCCCGACTTCAACACGATTCTCCAGATCATCGGTTACTACTGATATAAATTCGTTTTGTTCGATAGGGGGTTTGAAATCTGCCGGTTTATTCATAATATTATTCCTCCACTATACAATATTAATACAATTGAAATCAGGTTTTTTATAAATCTAAAGGACATTATCATACATAAAAAAAGAGTGCAGTAAAGGTAAAAAATGAATGATCCGAAGAGAATAGTCACGAACTGCCCCCACTGCTTCAACACCATTAAGAACTAGTACTCCCAGTTTGACGGCAACTACGACGTGGTGAACCACACCGACCTTCTCGCCGAGCTTGTGCGTGAGGGGAAGGAAGCTCCGGCCCACGGGAGAAGTGAATAAAAAGATCACTTACCACGACCCGTGTTATCTGGGCAGGTACAACAACATCTACGATTCCCCAGGGATATACTCCGCTCAATTCCCGGAGTCGACCTGGTGGAGATGGAGCGCTCGAAGTCCAAGAGCTTTTGCTGCGGCGCGGGAGGGGGGAAGATATGGATGGAGGAAGAAGCGCCCGGGGTGAACTGGAACAGGTTCGACGAGGCGGCGGCTCTGGAGCCTGACACTGTGGCTACGGCGTGCTACTTCTGCACCACCATGTTCAACGACGCCGTGAAGTACCGAGACAAGGTCGAAGAGATTGCCATCAGGGACGTGGCCGAGATTTTGAGGGATTCGGTCGAAGGGAAGAAGGACTGAGCCGTTTTTGGGGACGTATGACGCCGACTGCATATTCAGGATGGAAGCACAGGCCTATTGGACACGGGGGGGCGTTAATCTGTAGTCATAGAAGAAGTATGAGCGCGAGGTATTTACTCACTTTCCCGCGGGTATTAATGTACAATAATCGGCAACGTGAATGAGGAATTCGCCACATCGCCCTACGCGCTTTTGACCGACTCCGGCGGGGGATGGCTGTGCACGGGTAGCGGCGGATATATAAGCCTAACCAACCCATCTCATTATCTTTTTTCAACACCAAGCGATCCTGTGAGCGAAGTCACCGTACGCTTTCCAGACCGCACGGAAACGCTCAAGGCCGACCCGCTCACCGTTCTGCAGGCGCATCTGAGCGAAGGGTTTATAGCGATCGGCTACCTGGGCTACGAGCTCGGACGCTACACGGATACAAGGCTCCCAACGCCTCTAGTGGCTGGCAAAACGGACTTCCCCGAGATGTACTTCCTTTTCTTCCCGGAGGTGGAGGTCGAAACCGGCACAGACCGCTGTCTCATCGAACCGCGCGCATCCCGGCCTCCGGGGCAGCGGGAAGCTCCGCCACAGCCCTTGTCGAACCTCACCAGGGATCAGTACATTCGCATGGTCGAGCGCGCCAGGGAATATATCGCAAGCGGCGACATATACCAGGTCAACCTGTCCCAGCGCTTCACACTGCCCTTTTCCGGAGACCCCCGGTTGTTTTTTTCCTCGCTGCACTACGCCCAGCCCGTGCCGTTTGCTTGCGTCTTGCAGTTCCCTGAGCTAGCCGTCGTCAGCGGCTCGATGGAGCTTTTCCTGAAGAAATCGGGAGGGAGAATAGTGACAAGACCGATCAAGGGCACACGGAGCAGAAGTGTAGAACCGGAGACGGACGAGGCCCAAAAAGCCGAGCTCAAGCGCAGCCCTAAGGAGCGCGCGGAGAACCTGATGATCGTCGACCTGATGAGGAACGACCTTTCAAAGGTGACCCGCCCCGGCTCCGTGAGGGTCGCCAAGCTCTTTGACGTGGAGTCATACGCTACTCTCCATCAGATGGCCTCCACCGTAGAGGGGGAGTTAAGGGAGGGCGTCAAAACGGTGGATATAATCCGGGCCGCCTTTCCACCCGGCTCGGTGACGGGGGCGCCGAAGAGGAGGGCGCTCGAGATAATAGATGAGCTCGAGCCTCACACAAGGGGGCCCTACTGCGGCGCCATAGGGCTCTTCTATCCCAATGGCGACTTCACATTGAGCGTAGCGATAAGGATTGCCGCCATCACACGGGGCGAAATGACGTTCTGGGTAGGCGGAGGGATAGTGTGGGACTCTGAGCCGTCAGCCGAGTACGAGGAGACCCTCCTAAAGGCCGAAGCCGTGAGAAGAGCGCTTGGGGCGTTGTGATCGATGGGGGCGGCAATAGGTTAAGTTTATAGATGCCGAGCATGTAACGATATTTACGGCAATGCGATATATCGATGCAAACTATAACATGTTGGTGCTCAGCAGGGGGTTGGAGAATGTTCAAGGTATTAACGGCATAGGTTGGGAGATGTTTGGTTGATGGTATTATGGTAATTTACGCTTATTATTGGGTGCAACGTGCATATGGAGGAGGAAGTGATTAAATATTCTCATACCAGGAAGAGCCGTTATGGAAGAGCTTGTTTTAATAGATAAGAAGCCCGTTGAAGAAGGTTTCCCGCTCAGGGCGCTTTTTTTCGGCGAAGGGGTGTTCGAGACCTTCCGCTGCCGTGGCGGGCTTCCGGTTTTCATAGATAGGCACATAAGCAGGCTGAAGCGCGGGGCGGAAGCACTCCATATACCCTATCCCGGAGATGGAGTGGTCGAGGAGTACATAACCCACGCCCTGGGACAGTCGGGCTTGAGGGACGCTTATTTTAAGCTGTGCTTGCTGTCGAGGGGAAGGGGGACGTTCTCATTGCTTCCTGAGGGCTGTTCGCTCGCGGCCGTTGTGAGGCCTTATTCAGACTCTGGAGATAGTTATCGTGTCAAAGTGAGCGCAATAAGACGCCACTCTACCTCCCCACTGTGCGGCATCAAATCTCTTAACTATCTTGACAGCATAATCGCGAGGCGTGAGGCCCGTGCGGACGGGTGCGATGAGGCCGTGTTTTTGAACGAGAAGGGCTTCGTGGCGGAGGGTACGGCGAGCAACGTGTTCTGGATCAGCGGGGATGAGCTGTTAACACCTTCCGTTGAGTGCGGACTTCTGCCGGGGGTAATGCGCTCGGTTGTGCTGGAGGTGGGTCGGGAAATCGGTATGGAAGTAAGAGAAGGGGAGTTCGGTGTAGAGCAGGCGCTGAGGGCAGAAGCTGTGTTCCTTACGAACTCCTCGATAGCAATGGCGTCGGTAAGGGAGTTTGAGGGATGGGAGTTCGATGCTCACCACAGCGCATTTGCAGCCTTGAGGGATGCGGTTTTGAAAAAGCTCGGATGGGTTTAAAGAAAGGGTGAGATGGAATAAGCTGAAATGAACTCATCCTGTCTTTGACGCGATATAAGCGGTGAAGGGTGGCCGCTTTTACCAACGTTATTCCTTTAAAAGGGTATGTGGAGAGGATTCGATAATACTGCCGGGACATATAAAAAACTGCTGTGCTTTCGGACTTGCGGGGGTTCAAAACCGTAAGATACTGAAAAAACTATAAAAAAATCACGGCTGTGGATAAACTGTGGACAGAATTTCCTATATCCTGATTAAATCATCGTAACTATCGATAACCATTAGTAATTATATTGCACCGACTTATCCACAGTTGTGGAATTTATACGTGAGTGTGTTATAAGCCCCTTATTTTCCAACACAAAATTTACTGAATATCCTGCCGAGTATTTCCTCCGTTGTCGTCTCTCCGGTTATCTCCCCAAGGCTATCAAGCGCATGTCGCAGGTCAAAGGCCAAGAACTCCGGGGACTGCTCTGCTTGGAGTGCCGATAGGAATCCTTTCAGGGACTCTGAAGTCCTCTCTAACGCACGCTTATGCCTGAGCTCAGAAATAACGAATTTGGCTCCCTCAGAAGACCTTTCGCTCCCCAGCACTGTCTCCTGCAGCGCCATCTTTAAATCCTCTATTCCCGCCCCGGTCTTTGCCGAGGTTTTGACGACTTGCTTCACGCCGCGTACAAAGGCCAAGTCCTCACTGGAGAGCCGTTGCACAAGGTCTGATTTGTTGATAACGATTACGGTCTTGCTCCTGTCGATATCACCCATGACCTTGCTGTCGTCTTCGTCGAGCTCGCAGCTTCCGTCAAAAACCGCAATGATAAGCTCCGCCTCCCGGGCTTTCTTACGCGTCATTTCAACACCCGCATGCTCCACTTCGTCCCTGGCGGACCTGAGACCGGCGGTGTCAATCAGCCTGATGGGTATCCCGCCCACCGATATTGCTTCCTCGATGAAGTCCCTTGTGGTGCCCGGATGCGGACTCACGATCGCCCGGTCTTTCATCACGAGCCTGTTCAAGATGCTCGACTTCCCAACGTTCGGTTTCCCTATGATCGCGGTGTAGACGCCGTGCTTGAGAACCCTACCCTCATCGAACGTGGAGATGAGCTTCGATATCTCTTCGATCAATGCCGCTACGGATTCGAATATTCGCTCCTTGATGAGCGGGTCGATGTCCTCCTCGGGGAAATCAACCCGTGCCTCCACCTCCGCCAGGGCTTCGAGAACGCTGTTTTGAAACCCGTTTATTATGGAGCTCAAGGCCCCTTCAAGCTGCTGCTCGGCCACCCTGAGGCATTCGGTCGTTTCGGCGCTCACCAGGTCTGCCACTGCTTCGGCCTGCGCCAGGTCCATGCGCCCGTTCAGGAACGCCCTCAGGGTGAACTCTCCCGGCCGTGCGGGTCTAGCTCCATTTTTGAAGCATAGCTCAAGGATTTTTCCGGGGAGGAGGTATCCGCCGTGGGAATGTATCTCAGCCGTGTCTTCCCCTGTGTATGAACGGGGGGACTTCATCACAACAGCTAGGGCCATGTCCAGCGTGCCGCCGGATGCGTAGTCAATGACCCTGCCGTGATAAAGCCTGTGAGAGTCCATGTCGGCTGCGCTCTTGCCTGCCGAAGTTTTGAAAATATGCCCCAGCACCCCTAAAGAGTCCCCGCCGCTTATTCTTATAACGGCGATACCTCCTTGGCCCGCCGGGGTTGCGATTGCCGCGATGGTGTCATCGTGAGTAAAGTCTTTTGCGGTCATTTCAGTGTTGCGAAGACGTATTTATCAGCAAAAAGGCTACCATAGCGCTTTGTGCCGGGCTAGCCGGGGTCATATAATCAATACGATTACGGCGGTAGAGGAAAAGGGGCAATAAAACCCTTGGCATATGTGTCAATGCCTCCGTACTATGTGACCAGTCCCTGATAGAGTGGTAAAATAATTTGTTAATGTGGGAAATGGACTGCATGCTCTGAATCTACCGGTATTTTATGCGTGTAAATGTTTCACGTGAAACATCGAGCCGTCTCTCACCACTAAAAACCACCGGCGTGGAGTGAATGGTTGGGAGATAAGCCTCATTTCTTCGAGCACCGCAAGCGCCTCCGGGAGAAGTTCCTGCGCACTCAGGGCGCCGGCATGGGTGACTACGAGCTGCTTGAGCTGCTCCTTACCTACGCCATACCCCGGAGGGACGTAAAGCCCATTGCGAAGGGGCTGATAAAGCGCTTCGGGAGTATTGGGGCCGTGTTGGACGCTCCACGGTCTGAGCTTGAGAAATGCCCCGGCATGGGCGATGTTTCCTCCTCGCTAATTCTTCTAATAAAGGAGCTCTTCGTCCAATACACAGAGGAGGAGATGGTCGAAAAGGACGCCCTAAGCACCCCGGATGCGGTAATTACGTTTGCCAGAACCAAAATGGCGGGTCTCCATAACGAGACTTTTCTCGCTATATATGTGGATATCAAAAACAGGGTCATAAGCTACGACACCCTGAGCAGCGGCACCGTGAGTAGGGTCAGCGTGTTTCCCAGGCAGATAGTAGAGGCCGTTCTCTCAAACCACGCCTCGGGGGTTATTCTGGTTCACAACCACCCTTCGGGAGTTGTTCGCCCCTCGGAAGAAGACATTGCCCTCACTCGCTCGGTCGTCGAGGCCACAAGGGTGCTCGACATAAGGGTCATCGACCACATAATAGTGGGGAAAAACGGGCATTTCAGCTTCGTCGGCAATAACCTGCTGCCCCAGAGGTTTTGATGATACAATGAGGAGTTTTTAGCCTCAGTCCCGGGTCGGCCCCCATTCGGTTTTGCGGATTTTCTAAGTATTCGGCTCTAACATCATTCATCATTAAAGGGCGAGGATACGAGTGGCAAGTCGGTGGTTGTAATACCTGTAAAGGTTGCCGGGAGTTATGGATAGCCTTACAGCGCTCGTTTGTGGCTTGTGTGTGGAGAGGGAAATGTGTTCGAACGATAAACAACTGACCGAGATCGAAATTTCGTCCGGCTCCGAGCGCTTGAGAGTCGATATGGAGCGAAGGGGACTTGCGCTTTCGGTTTTCACCGTCGTATACAACGTGGTGGAGGGGCTGGTATCTGTGGTTGTTGCCTTGAGCGCCGGAAGCATAGCCCTGCTCGGATTCGGGGTCGATAGCTTCATCGAGTCGCTCTCAGGAGTCGTGATGGTCTGGAGGTTCAAGAGCGGAGACGGCCTCTCGCACGAGCAGCTTGAGAGGACTGAGGCGCGGGCTTTGAAGCTCGTGGCATGGAGCCTGTTCATCCTGGCCGCATATTTGACCTTCGAGTCGGTTGATAAGCTGCTCTCAAGCGAGGCGGCGGAGCCGACCCTTTTTGGGATTGTGATAGCCTGTGTATCGCTCGTGGTAATGCCGGTGCTTTTCTTCATGAAGCGAAGCACGGCGGCTTCCTTAGGCTCCGCCAGCCTCAGGGCCGATTCCAAACAAACCTTTGCGTGCGTGCTGCTTTCGGTTGCCCTGCTCTGTGGGCTAGGGCTGAACTACCTGTTCGGGTTGTGGTGGGCAGACCCCGCGGCAGCATTATTTATCGTAGTTTTCCTTGTGAGAGAGGGAGTCGAGGCGCTCAAGGAAGAGAGGCTTTGCAGTTGTTAGGAGGAGAGTGGTTTAGGAAATGAGAAAAACAAATACAAGCCGGTGCATTTAGAGAATGGAGCCAAGCCGGCGGTGAAATAATGAGGTACAAGTAAAACGAACAATGACCCAATTTCCTTTCTACATAGTGGACGTGTTCGGCGTGAGGAAATACTCTGGCAACCAGCTTGCGGTGGTAGGGAACGCAGGCTCGCTCACTACCGAACAGATGCAGGAGATAACACGCGAGATGGGCTTCTCCGAAACTTCGTTCATTCTCACCGACGAGGAGAGGGACGGGGGTTATGACGTGAGGATATTCACCCCCAGGAGGGAGGTTCCCTTCGCGGGCCACCCCACGCTCGGCACAGCTTTCGTCATACAGCGTGAAATACTCGGCGGCCCGGTCAGCGAGCTGGCGATAAATCTGAAGATCGGGAAGATCCTCGTCGATATCGAGTACGAAGGCGGAAGTCCCGGGGTACTGTGGATGAGTCAGCCCCGGCCGGATTTCGGCCCCGCCCACGACGCCGGGAAATTAGCTCCCGTTCTCAACATTGCTCAGGAGGAAATAGACGGGCGGTATCCGGTGGAGGAGGTTTCGACCGGATTCCCATACGTCATAGTGCCGGTGTGCTCCCTCGAAGCGCTTGAGGGGGTTTCGGTAGATTTGCCTAGATATTACGCCTATATTGAGAACACGAACGCCAAGGCCATACTTGTATTTTGTCCCGACGCCCGCTCCAACGACAACGATCTCAGCATGAGGGTGTTCGGGGATTACTACGGCGTGCCGGAAGACCCAGCGACGACGGGCAGCGCTGCCGGGTGCCTCGGCGCATATCTATCAAAACATCGCAGTCTCGGAGGGGATGTAGTGGACGTCAGGGTCGAGCAGGGCTACGAGTTGCGAAGGCCGTCTCTACTTCTCGTTAAGGCCGATTTCAGAGGTGGGGAGATTGGAGTCAGGGTTGGCGGAAGCGTTTTCATGGTCGCTCAGGGTGAGCTTGTTTGAGCTGGATTTCTTAGGATTTCTTGGGATGGCGAGGGGGTGGGACGTGGTGTGTTACGGCAAAACCAATAACCCAGCCTCGCGGTATTTCCCCTTAAAATTACTTCGGCTTTATTTTACCTTCAGGGCAATACAATAACGCAATCCGATATACCAGCCTCCTCGTTTGTAATACCTGGTTCCCCTCCGACTTTGGTTGTGACCGAAGGATGGGTACGCTAAATATTGTTTATTTTGAGGGTTGTGCTCAATTCACCCTAGGCCGTTACTCAAATCAGTTCCCGTTACGGCGTGAGCTTTTAGATTTCGTCCAAAGCTTGTCAAAGAGGAGCGAAGCGGCCGTTTTGCTTCCATCTGCTCGAGATTGATTTATGACAATCAAGCATGAAATTTCAATTTGATTCTCATAAACTGATATTGTAGGGTTATAATTCGATAGTCGCCGGTTTACACTACAACCGAGATTTTATCTCTCATATAGATAGGTGTGAAAGTGGCTCCAGAAAATGGGTTGGACGAAGGGTTTTTCGATAAGGTATTTTCACAGAACGAAAATATTGTCGCCGGGGAGATATTCCTCGTGCCGATAAAGGGAAAACTCGCCCACATGAACAGGCTTTTTGCCCTGAGCCCCCTTGGGACGTACATATGGGCCCAAATTAACGGCCGGCGTAAGATGGAAACGGTTCTTCAAGCGATACTTAACAAATTTGAGGTAGATGGGGAAGTGGCTGAAAGGGACTGTTTTGAGTTTATTAATCAGTTGATAGGGGCCGAGTTGATAGTGGAGGTGTAGTGGATATGCAGTTTGCTCCGGCTATGGAAATATGTAGTGAAGCCCTGAGCGATGAGGCTTGGTTCGGGTGGGTCGCAAGCGAGTTTAGAGCCTCGCGAGTACCAATAAGCGGAGCTTCCGGCCCGCGCGGCTTAATTCCTTAGACCCAAGACGTGGAGGAACCTAAGTGGAGTTGATTGATGGAGACGGTATTTGACCATAACATAACGGAGCAGGAGCAGTTGGCTCTGTTCGGAGAGGTGTTGACTCCAGAGCGGTACCTCGAGCTGGTTTCAATGCCTGCCGCCGCGGTGGACGCCATCGGCGCCCTCTACACGCTGCGGGGCGACCGGGAAAAAGCGCAGGAATATCTGAACAGGGTCGGAGAGATTTTCGCTTCGAGTCATAGCCGCGGCGCCTGAGAGCGGGTATGACTGCTTCATCACCCGAGATGTTGATACTGTAATACCATGTTGCGCTTCGCGCCTAAGAGCCGCATAGGTTTAGTTATAACGTTTATTCCTATTGACGGTAGCCTTTTCCCATGCGCTTGGTTTACTGCGGATTGCAGCTCAAGACATATGCTCAGTGATTTTTGATGTGAGGGCTATCGATGGAAAGTTAAACACTCGGCGGGGGGGTGCTCTTCTCGCCCCTCCAGTTCGCAGCCCTTTATACTCCCGGCACTTCTCAATGTCGGTCTCTTTCTTTTTTGATCCGTGTTCTTAAATGCGCGCGGTCCTTAAGGATAACGGGCATTGAATCTGACGGGGTTGTGAAACGCTCGAACGATTAGCGGTACTTCAATTTAGCGCTAGTTTGGTATAAAATTATAATCAATGCCTGCTGAGGACGATAATAGGCTCACGCCGGAAGAGAAGGAACTTAACAAAAAGCTAACCGAGCTAGAACATCTTAAGGAAAGGCTTGCGGGTCGAGAGCGTCAGCTGACAAAGTTCCGTTCCGAACTGATCGAGTTTGAAGACCGTTATATCAGGCTGATCGGAGAGAAGAGCTCCACCCATAAAGATGTTAAAGCTATAATCGCCGAGCTTATAGCCGATAGCAATCCCGAAGACAGCGCTACTAGGGAGAAGGCCGAAAAGGCAAGGGCAGCCGCCGGTGAGTCTGTCCGGTATTCAGGGGCCATTTACGGTGTGGCAAAGAAGCATTCGGAAAGGATTAAAAAGCTGCATAGGGAAATTGCCAAGCTGGTTCATCCCGACCTTGCCGTCGATGACAAAGACCTTGAGTTCAGAAACCTGACTATGGCCGATGTCAATAAAGCCTATGAAGATAACGATGAGATCGGGCTTGCCTCGGTATTTATAGAGTTAAGCTCCAGAGCGGGCACAGGACAAGATAAAAAGTTAGGCCTCGAGCTCGTTCAAACCATAAGGAAGATAGCTTCGATGGAAGAACGCTATGAGGAAATCGAAAAAGAAATCAAACAGTTAAGCGAATCCGAGCTTTTTGAGCTCAAAAGAAGCCAGGACGACTCCGAGCGTGCCGGGCGGGACATGATTAAGGAAATGGCAGCAGAACTCGACGGCTCCGTAGCGGCGGCGTGGCATGATTTGGGAGTTGAGCTGTTCTCTAGGGGGGATTACGAAAGAGTTATCGAGGCTTTCGATAAGGCCCTTGATGTTGACCCGAACCACACGGGAGCCCTGTATGGCAAAGGTGTTGCACTTGCAGGTGTCGGCAGGTACGAGGAAGCTATAGGTGTGTATAATAGGCTGCTCGATATTAAGCCCCGACATCCCGATGCCTGGAACGATAAGGGAGCTACGCTGAGCGTTGTAGGGCGTCATCCCGAGGCTATCGAGGCTTTTGATATATCCATTGACATAAGCCCCGAGAACGAAGCTTCGTGGTTTGGAAAGGGTTTTTCCCTCGATGCCCTAGGACGCCATGAAGAGGCGGTCGCGGCTTATGATAAGACACTTGAGATAAACCCCTGGCATCCCGGTGCGTGGTTTAACAAGGGAATAGCGTATGGGAAGCTTGGAAGGATTGAGGAAGAAGTCAGGTGTTACGACGAAACCCTTAAGGTCAATCAGGATGATATGGACGCTATACGGAGCCGGGAGGCCGCTATGAAAAAACTTGGGAATTACAAGGATGCGGTTTAGGTGTGGGGATATCTCTTTGAGCCTTTTGACAGTTATTTCGGGTAGTGACACAGGTGGGCACATTTCCGGAGAGACTGGGCTTGCGATTTCATCCGTTTGATTTGCTTTAGTTTTGCCGATTAACCCCTCCAGTTTTTTTAAAGACATGATAAAGATAAACCGGTAGGTATTCCTGTTACCTAAACACGGGCGTATGACACCGAGGTCGATATTCAGCTGTGATTCTTGTGGCAAGGGACCTGAGGAGGCTTGAGAGTTTAGCTTGGGTAACATAGCAGAGAGTAAATGGAACGAGAAGTCAAAAGAAACAAAGGTTAAAAGCACTTACAAGGCGAGTTTTGTTAATTAATAAGAGAGGAGTGAGAACGAGTTAAAATTAATGATATGCTTGAAGGGAAAAACGTTTGTTTGCGAAGAAATATGTAGTCAGAGAGGAAAGTTTGTTGACATGAGCTTATTATTATCGGAAAATGTGGAAAGAAAAGGTTAATGCATAAAATGGGTTTATCTATGCTTAAGAAAGCAAATTCTTATCATCTAACACAGGAGGAAGAGAATGAACATTCAATGCATATCTAAGAAAACATTGAAACAATTGAGCGTCGTTCCGATCTTAGCTCTGGCTATCTGTGCTTGCGCTCCTAGCGTTGTTAATAAAGGCGAATCAACGAGTTGTCCCGACGCGTGGAGTAAGCAACTCGCCCAAGATCGATTTGTACTTGTCTTGCCTACAGAAGGAAATCCAGATGGAGAAGCCGTCCTGGACAGGGAGACATGCCTAGTATGGGAGCTGGCCCCCGGTGATACCAAACTGGATTGGGATTCTGCAGTCGAGCAGTGTATCAGTAAAACCGTGGGCAGCCGCATGGGGTGGCATTTGCCCACGATTGAACAATTGCTCAGCCTGATAGACCGAAACGCAACATCCGGTGGACCGTTACTACCAGCAGGTCACCCCTTTAAAAATGTGGTCAGTGGTTTTTACTGGGTCGCAGATAACCTTCCTAGCGATAAAAGCCGTGCTAAGACAGTGGAATTCAACACGGGTGAGGTGGGTGACAGCAATAAGACTGACAAACATCATATATGGTGTGTGCGTGGAGGCATACCCAGGATGGATACGTGATTTAAGCTCATAAGAATTATTTGGTATAATATTATGATACGGTTGTTTCGTATAATCACCTATTATTCTAAATTTGATACTATAATTTAGTTGGATGGGCGGTGTTTGGGGGTAAAAATATATAGTCTATTTTATAAAGATTTTGATGTGTATTTTTTGGACGGTAGTAATTAGAAATGATTGTAAAATGTAATAAGTGCAGCGCCGAATTCAGATTAAACGAAGATAGAATAAAACCTCAGGGCAGCAAAGTACGGTGCTCTAAATGTGGGCACGTATTTAAGCTATTTAAGCCCGAGGGCGCTTCTGTGTCCCAACCCCCGCCGCGTCCCGCCGCTGAGCAGAGACCTCGAAGCAAATCCTCTCCGGAACACACAGAAGAAAAAAGGCGAACGGTTCCGGATCCTAATGTTGAGGTTATCTCAGGCGAAAGCTCCTTCCCACAAGCTGATCAAAAGGAGATTACGGCAGTTTATTCCGAGGGAGAAAAAAGAACTGTTGTCGAAAAAAGTGGTTTGGGCATAGGCGGAGACCAGGATATAAGGGCCAGCGAGGGAATACCGATAGATGATGACCTTAGAAGCTTGGAGGGCGCCGAACCGTTGGCGGAACAGTCCGAAGGCCAGTGGGAAGGCGTGACCGACAAAGAGCTAGTTAGACAGGCAAAACCTCCCGTAGTGAGATCCACACTGCCTGCCAGGATCGAGAAACCGGAAGGGGATAAGGAGGAGTCGGGCGGCGGGGAGTTTGACTGGGAAAATTTGGATGTGGATGGTGAGATTAGCGAGGTTGAAGATACGGGCTCCGCACGACAGTATCTGCATGAAGATCAAGACGAGTCCCCGGCATTTACCGGAGAGGGCGAACGCGGCCACACAGAAACGCGGAGCGATGACGACACCCCTGCTTCCCCGGAAGAGACTGTTTATTCCGACGACGATGATGAAGAAGAACCTATTATTTTAGATGTGCCTGAAACGGGTGTTTCCCAGCAGCGGGGCTCCGGTGATGAAGTTTTCGAGCGGGACTCTCGGAATACAGGAAGAGGGCAGCCGCCTGCCGTCCAATATGATTCGAGTTACAGTGAGCAGACCTACGTAGAGCGCCGTTCTAATTTTCCAAAGAAAAGGATTCCCCCGACGCTTCACATGAAGCGGGCCGATAGCAGCGGGCTGAAAACAATAGTGGGTTTATTCTTTGCTTTATTGATTGTAGGAGGCACTTTAAGCGCGGGCGTTATCATTGCCTCCAACATGGGCATAATTGATAAGAGCAAGGCCGATGGTCTCATTAGGATTCTCAGCGGGTTTCTTCCCTCGGGGGAGGGCAATGATCAAAAGCTTAGCATGCTGGTAACCGAAGAATCGAGTAAGTGGCTGAGCACTAGAAACGGTTATATCTTCGTTGTTAGCGGACATATAACAAATAAATCCGACTATATAATTAATTATCTGGAAATCGAGAGCGAGTTCATGAGCGGTGAAGAAATGTTATATGCCCAAGTGGCTTATGCGGGGAACACATTCACCGCGGATGAGATAAAAAGTTTCACCCTAGAAGAAATTGATAAAAGGCTTAATAGGAAGAACGGAGACATAGATTTCAGAAATACCGAGAAGCTTGCCGGGCTCAATTTCGGCATCTTACCGGATGAAATCGTACCTTATTTTGCAGTGTTTCCCTCCGAGAGCAGAATTCTCGGGTTACGCTACAGGGTAAAGGTCATAGGTTTTGAAAAAGGACCGCTGGTCAACGATTAAACCGCTTTTTGCCCTAGTTTAAAATTGCCTCATCTTTGTGATTTAATCTTTTTCCCGTAAGGGCTCTGTATAGCTTAACTCCGATATCTGGGAATCAGGGCTAATAAGCTGATTCTCTAAGTGCGGGTTAGTTATATTTAGGGCATCTATACTCTATATTGTATGTAGGGTTGGATTTGTGTACAATATATGCTATCATTTCATTACTTGCTTCTGGATAATAAATAATGACGAAAAGTGTTTTGGAGGGTCTGAACCCCTCTCAAAAACAAGCAGTCTTGCATCTCGATGGGCCGGTGCTTGTTCTAGCCGGAGCGGGCAGCGGCAAGACGCGGATCATAACCAATAGAATAGCACACCTGGTTAACGACCGGGATGTGAGTCCTTCCAATATTTTGGCCGTTACTTTTACGAACAAGGCGGCTGGAGAGATGAAAGAAAGAGTGGAGGGGCTTGTACCGGGCACATCGAGGAAGCTCTGGATAGGCACATTTCATTCCATCTGCTTGAGAATATTAAAACGGGAGATCGATAAACTTGAGGGCTTCAGAAGGGATTTCGTTATTTATGACGAAGGTGACCAGATAAAGTTGATAAAAGAGTGTATAAAGAGTTTGGGTTATAACGAAAAGGTAATGGAGCCGAAGTTTGTGCGCTCACAGATCGACAGGGCGAAGAACATGGCCATCCACCCCGGGGATGAGGCTCCGAGCATATATCAGGGGCGTGTGGCCAGGGTTTTTGATCTTTATCAGTCTGAGCTGCGGAGGGTGAACGCCCTTGACTTCGGTGACCTTATCGCATATGTGCTGAGGCTGTTTGAGGGCAGGGAAGATGTGCGGGAGGTGTACCGGAATAAATTCCACTTCATTTTGATAGACGAGTACCAGGATACAAACAAACTCCAATACAATTTCATAAAATTGCTCACCGGAGAGCGAGCGAATGTATTTGCCGTTGGGGACGACAATCAGTCTATCTATGGTTGGAGGGGAGCCGACATTTCCAACATTCTGAATTTCCCCAGGGATTTTGAAAACGCACGAGTGGTTAAACTTGAGCAGAACTACAGGTCTACGAAGATCATCCTGGATGCCTCCAACGCTCTTATATCCAAAAACGCTCACAAGCATGAGAAGAGGCTGTGGACCGAGAACCCCGGAGGGCAGAAGCTTAAATATTATGAAGCGAGCGACGAAAGGGATGAAGCCCATTATATTTGCGAACAAATTCGCTGTGAGATTTCCAAAGGGGGGCTGTCCTACGGGGATTTTGCCGTGTTTTACAGGACAAATAACCAGTCCCGCATGATTGAAGAAGAGCTTCTTCGCAGCGGTGTGCCTTATACTATAGTAGGCGCCGTGGGGTTCTACTCGAGGGCGGAGATAAAAAATGTGCTCGCCTATTTGAAAGTGATCGCTAATCCCTTAGATGATATTAGCCTGAAGCGCATCATAAACGTACCCTCGCGGGGATTGGGAAAGGCTACGGTCCAGTCCCTGGAAGATATTGCACGCAGCAGAGTTGTCTCGGTGTTTAAGGCGATGGATATTGCGGTAGATGAAGGCATAGTGTCGAAGAAAGCGGTTAATGGATTGAAGAATTTCAAGGCTCTGCTCGAGGGGTTTATTGAATATTCTAGCGCCCACTCGGTCGGTGATGTCCTCCGTAGAGTCTTGGAGAAGACGGGTTACCTGGAGACGCTGAAGGGAGATGAGGAGAGATTAAGAAATGTGGGAGAAATGCTCAATGAGGCGGCTGAATTTTCAGATAACCGCGGCTCAGGCTCAGTACAGGACTTTCTTGAAAGCGTAATCCTTACCAGTGATGTGGACAATCTGGACGAAAAAAAAGGCACCGTTGCCCTGATGACGATGCACTGTGCCAAGGGGCTCGAATTTCCGGTGGTCTTCATTGCGGGTATGGAGGAGAACCTGTTTCCTCATATCAAATCCCGCGAAAACCCGAAGCAGCTTGAAGAAGAGAGACGGCTTTTCTATGTTGGTCTTACAAGAGCCAAGGAGAAGATTTTTCTCACTAGCACGTCGAGCAGAAGGTTTTACGGTGAGGAAAAAAGGTCTACTCCCTCAAGGTTTGTAGCAGAGATACCAAAAGAGCTGCTGGTATGGGAGAGCTACAATGTACCGAGCCCCGAGAGCTCAAGCTCCAAAGGGGGTAGAGGTCGGGAAGGGAGCTTAAAACGGAAATGGACACTTCCTGCCGTTAACCGAAACGGAGTCGGCATGAGGGGAGCTAATGGTAAACACAGCCCCAAAGGGGTTTCGCTAAACGGAGGAGGCGGCCTCTACGTAGTTGGCGAAAGGGTAGAGCATCAGGCCTTCGGACAGGGTATTGTACGGAACGTTGAAGGCGACAGGGACGGGAGAAAAGTGGTGATAATGTTTCCTGGAATGGGAGTAAAGACTATAATGGAAACCTTCGTCGGTCTAAAAAAAGTCTGATACCGAGGGGGCGGGTGTTATGTCGCGAGTAAGTCACTAAAAAACTTTTGGGCTCCTCTGCCTGCGTTCTAATGGGATAATTTGATGGTATTGAATGTGGCATGAAAGGAGTATCTTTCATCCTTGCTGGGCTCAAATGTTGTGCGCTTATGCAATATATCACACTGACAGGGTTAAGTTTTTCCATCTACAAACACGTGCTTAGAGCAAAATATAGGCGTACGCACATGCGTACAAACTCCTTGACACGGGTCTCTTAAGCCTTTATATTATTTATGTAGACCGAAGTAACGGAGTGAGAGCCAACAATGAACAGGACAGTTGACAATTACAGAGTCAAGGAGTTGTTTGATCGAGTTAACCCGCATGGTGGCGAGGTTAGAGATGGGTGCCTCGATGGTGTTGACGTCTCGGTTCAGCATGTAAATGTGGTAGGTATGGGCATAAACGGGGTATCCGAGGGAGAATCAGATGATAGCCCGGATGATAGCCCAAATGATAGCGAGGAAGTACGGTGTCTGTGTTTATATATAAACTCTCAGCGTGATGTGATGTAAAGAGTGGCTGGTTTATTGGGGTAGGAAGTAAATCCAAGACTTCAATGGAGATATTAAGAACATGACCGTATTTGATGCAAAGTTTTTAAGCAAAATTTATAGTGAGCAGGTCAGGTGTATTGATGATATTATTAGTGTGAATTACAGGGTGTTTGATACCTATTTGGATTTTATAGACGGTTGGATGCGGAACAGTAATGTTCTGTTGAGTTCGGAGGTACCGGAAGGAACTATGAGATCCCCTGCGGAGCCCCCTGACGTCGATAAGGAATGGATGGATAATGTTTCATACTTGAAGGCGGCCACCGAGGGCATTTAATTCGAGGCGGTTCCGGGGTTGATTACCAAGATACATAAAACTTGACTTGACGATGTTTGCATTGCGGGTCACCGGCCGTTGCTGTAATCATTCTCAGGGGCATTGTTATCTAGGATATGTTAAGCATGTATGCATGGATGCGAGATCAATTAAACGGGGCAATTGCCTTTTCCAGGCTTTGTGTGATTTTTAGCGCGTTGGTTGTTTTGCTCATTTGCTCTACTATGATTTATTTTGAAATCTCCCCCGGCGCAAAAAAAGGTTTAATGAACTCTTTGTTCTTGAGTTTTAAAAAGAGCGTCACTCCTAAAGAGCGTGAAAATACTGAGAAGGAAATCTCGAGCCTAATATTAAAAAACTCCAGGAAATTAACCGGGGAGCAGGCGCTGAGGCTCGCTAAGATAATTGTTGGTGAGTGCCGGGAGCATGGTCTGGATCCCCTGCTTGTCCTCGCTGTAATAAAAGTTGAGAGCTCATTCCGACCCGGCGTTGTCTCAAAAAGGGGCGCGATAGGCCTGATGCAGGTTTTGCCCTCTACGGGTAATTATGTGGCCGGCAAAATGGGTTTTTCTTTTGGAGGAGCGAAGTCGCTCTATGACCCGCATGTAAATGTCAGAGTCGGAATCCGCTACCTCGCGATGCTGCAGGGCAGGTATAACAGCGTTGAACGAGCCCTTGTTGCCTACAATTTCGGGCCCAACAGAGCCATTGTTAAACGTGCTGGTATTGAGTCTTCTCCACCGCTTTATGTACGACGGATAATGGGATTAAAGAGCAGGTTTGAGAACGAGGTTCGAGGGAGCTAGAGCGGGGTTTTTGTCGAACGCGGAAATAACGCTGATTGCGCTTCAAGCTTTACTTACGGTTTGCTTCCGCCCCCACCCATCAGGGCGTAATGATTCCCACTGAAATATTAACTAACGGTGAGGGCTGCTTATTTGCCAACGAGCTGAAACCTCGTCCACGTCCGTTACACGGAAGGGCTCTGTAATGAACGACGACCGGCTTTAAGCGGAACCCTAATTTTCGAGCGAAGTAGGGGAGGAGGGTTAAAATTTAGAGCGCCACCTCGATCTTTTTTTCTTCCCCGAGAGAAAATGGTCGAGAGTGAAATCTCCGCCACCCGTTATGGTGATGAACATAAATACGACCATGTATAAAAAGGGTTTTTCCCACACTTTTACAGGGTCCGAATTAATCATGATGTGGAAGATGAAAGTGGCTACAAACATGTTGAGTGAGGTGATGAATGCTGAAAACCTGGTAAGGAAACCGAATATTATTAAGAGCGGGAAAACCGTCTCGGCCGATAGAGACAAATAGCTGAGCAGTTCGGGGAATATTATGCCCTTAGATTTGAGGATTTCCGAGAACCCGGTGGGGTTTTTCAGCTTTCCCCATCCGTGTAGTGTGATTAGGGTTATACAGGCAGTGACCCTGATGAAAAACATTCCAAAGTTTTCGAAAAACTTACCCATCTCTCCGGCCTTGTAAGTATGGCAATTAACCCACTGAAGAAAAAGTAAACTCGTTCGAATATCCCGAGGAAGGCAATTAAGCACTCCACCCCAAAAGTAGAATTTTATAATAAATTTGGTTTCAGCGCAACAGTGATTTAGTAACCGGGGGTAGGGATTAATTTTTCCACCCACATCCACGGTTCAATATTTTTGATTCAAATATCCGAATCCGTTTTTTGGTCTTCACATTCACCCCCTATTGATGATATAATGGAATTAAGCTTAGGGAGGAGTGTTGGGAAATGGCAAAGACCATAAAGTTTGGGATGGCAGGACCGGTACCGGGAGAATCTACCGGGAGCCTTATCGACCACACCCGCAAGTATGAAGGGGGGGGGTTCGATACGGTTTGGTTCCCGGACCATGTCATTTTTATGGCCAAAAAAGTTACCCCCGAGGTATGGAGCGTAATCACTGCGGCCTCAGTTAAGACCGGCTCCATAGGGCTTGGCACAATAGGGGACGCCCACAGGTACCATCCTGCTATCTTCGCACACAGGCTTGCGACCGTCGATCACATCTCCGGGGGCGGGAGGATATTTGTGTGCGTCGGGTATGGGGAGAAGATGAACTTAGACCCCTACGGCATTGCGTGGGACAGGCCGCTAAAGCGCGTAGAGGAAGCAGTCAAGATTATGCGCCTGCTGTGGAGCGGAGAGCCGGTGGACTTCGATGGGGAGATTTTTAAGATGTCCCGGGCCGAGCTGCGCATAACGCCGCTCACAAAAAGCGGGATCCCCATATACATAGCTGCCACCGGCCCTAAGGCGCTGAGGCTGGCCGGAGAACTCGGTGACGGATGGGTTACCAACGCCATGCCCGCCGAGGTGTTTAAACTGAAGAGCAAGGCGGTACGAGAGGGGATGGGAAAAAGGTCCAAGGGCTTAAGGAAACTGGAGAGGACGATATACATATTCCTCTCTATGGGAAGGGATGAGGATGAGGCTTACTCTACGCTTGAGCCCGTTAAACACGCCCTTATATGGCCCGAGCTCCTCGAGGACGCAGGATACGACATAAAGATTGCAAAGAAGTACAAGGAACTCAAGTACACCAAGATCATGCCTAACGACGCCGGAATGCTTCAGAAGTTTAGGGAGATGGGACAGAAGTACTACAGCAGGGAGCTTGTTCTCGACTTCGTGATCGCGGGGTCCAAGGCACAGGTGATAAAGAGGATCGAGCAGTACATTAAGGCGGGTGTGGATCACTTTATACTGAGGGATTTCAGCCCCGACAGGGCAAAGACCTACCGTGTGCTGACCAAGGAGATAATCCCGTACTTCAGGGGGTGAGGTTGAGCCCGGGAGGGGTTGAGGGCACGCTGTGAAATGAGTGCATTGGTTTAAAGCCTATGCGTAATCGGCTGTGCTGCCTAATCGACGTAGTATGCACTCAGGCTGTGATTGTCCGCAGCGGGCTCCCCCCTCGTTATCTTTACAACATACGGCCCAGGGGTTATTATGAGTTGGGTGGTTAAGAGTGTGGGGAAACGCCCCTGTTTTCTGAGTTGACGCTCCCTTAAAATAATGCCCGATTCCCTTTTTTCAAACGCCCCGTTCTGGACAGCCGTATTCATTTTCAGCCTCATTGTCCTTCTCAAGTCCTCCCAGTACTTTACGGAGTCTGCCGAGCGTATTGGAGTTTACTTCGGCATTCCTCAGTTTATCGTGGGTGTGACGATAATTGCGATCGGAACCTCCCTTCCCGAGCTGGTCTCATCCATAATAGCCGTTCTTGAGGATTCCTCGGAGATCGTGATCGGCAATGTGGTGGGCTCCAACATTGCCAACATATGCCTTATAATCGGCGTTGCTGCCGTGGTAGGAAAGGAGCTTACTACGAAGTACGACCTTATAAGCGTCGATCTGCCCCTGTTCGCCGGCTCTTCTTTTCTCTTTGCCTTAATGATCTGGGACGGCAGGTTCTCGTTTGGCGAGGCGCTCCTATGCATTGTTGGGATCGTTCTTTACATGTTCTACGCCGTGAGTGTGGGGAGGGAGCAGGGAAAAAGAGCGGTTACAGGCGCCGGAGCGGGCGGCGAGAGGAGAGCGCTTGGGTGGACTATTCCAGTAGTTCTGACATTAAGTGCGGGGTTTATCTATTTAAGCGCCAAATATACCGTAGAGTCGGTGGTGAGGATTTCAGAAATTTTAAACGTGGGCAAAGAGATAATAGCCGTCAGCGCTGTGGCGTTAGGCACATCGCTTCCCGAGCTCTCAGTGAGCGTTACGGCCGCCCGGAAAGGGAAGTCGGAGCTCGCCATCGGTAACGTGCTGGGCTCGAACATATTTAACTCCTTCGCCGTAATGGGAATCCCGGCTCTTTTCGGCGCAGTCGTCGTACCCCCATCTATCCTTGGGTTTTCGCTCCAGCTCATGCTTATGGTCACCGTTCTTTACGTCTTTATAGCCCAGGACAAAAAGATAACGAAATGGGAAGGGGGGCTGTTTTTATTAATTTACTGCTTCTTCATCGGCAGGATATTTAATCTGCTGTAAACCGCGACATTTGGTCTAGTCCCTTACTGCCGGAAGCGTTTGGATGGTTCATGCCTTGAGGGCCGGGGCCTCTTTATCCGTTGGAATAACTGACGTCACCGCGATTATTGATCGTTACCTTTCGCCCCTACTTAATCCCCACGACCATAGAGTCGGGCCCGTGCAGGTGCTCTACTCTGGTCTCCCGGAACCCGGCCTCTTTCAGCCACCCGCTGCAATCGGCTCCGGTGTAGTCGAACCCCCCCTGAGTCTCGATGATCATATTCAGGCTCATGAGCAGACCGAATGTGTTCTGAGACCTGTCGTCGTCTATTAGCGCTTCGTAGACGATAAGGGCTCCGCCTTCGGGCAGCGCGTCGTAGGCCTTGGATATGAGCATCATTTTTTCCTCCATGTTCCAGTCGTGCAGTATGTGTCCCATCGAGAGCACGTCCGCTTTCGGGAGCGGGTCTTCGAAGAAGTTACCCTCATAGAACTTGAGACGTCCCTCCAGACCAGACTCGCTCACGTAGTCCTCGAAAATCGGGGCAACGACGGGGAGGTCGAGTCCCCCGCCCGTGATGTGCTCATTTGCCAGGGCTACCTGTACCGCAAGCCCTCCCTGAGCCCCACCTATGTCGATGTAGGTTTCGTAATCGCCCCAGGGGAATTTGTTTGCGATCGCTATGTTGGTGGCCATGCCGAGGCCCGTCATGGCGTGGAGAAAAGAGCGCAGGCGGTCGGGGTCGCTGTAAAGCTCCCCGAACAGGTCTTGGCCTTCTTTAATCTCGTTTTGGGGCTTTCCGGTGCGAAGCGCTTCGGTCAGATTGCCCCAGAATTTGTACAGCCGCGCATTTGACATCTCTAGCCAGCCGCCAATGTAAGAAGGCTTGTTCTTATCCAGAAAGCGTGCTGTATCCGGTGTGTTTGAATACGAAGAGCCGTTTCTTTCCAGCATTCCCAGCGATACCAGGGCGTCGAAGAAATCACGAGCGCCGCGTTGGTGCAGTTTAAGCCGCGCCGAAAGCTCATCTCGGTCTAGGGGGCCTCCGGAAAGCTCTGTGAACACGCCTAGCTCTACTGCGCTCAGGAGTGTTTTGGAGCCCCAAAAGCTCAGTCCCAGTTGCAAGACCTTATCGGGGGTTGGGTCTTCGGTCATTTGCAGCCTCCGTTTATTATTATGTTTATTGAAAGCAGCATAATGTACTTATTTTTACATCAGACACAAAAATGGAGGAAAAATTTCTTCCGGCGGTAGGGGAACGGCAGCAACAAAAATTAAAAGGTCATGAATAGAATAACACAGAAATAATGTGTTAAGTACTAGTAATGACGAGAAAAAACAAGTATGCAAAGTTCGCAAAAATTTCAGAGCCAAAATTTAGAGAAATACTAAGGCTTTTTTGTGCAGATTTAGATGCGGTTCAGATATCGGAAATAGCCGTTTTACACCGAAATACAGTCAACGGATATTTGAGATCAATAAAACAAACAATTGCCAAGATATGAGAATCGGAATCTCCTTTTAGGGGAGAGGTGGAAGTGGATGAATCATACTTCGGAGCAAGGAGAGTAAAAGGGAAAAAAGAGGCAGGGGTTCATATGGTAAAACCATCGTGTTTGGAATATTCAAAAGGAACGGTTCGGTGTACACAGAAATAGTTCCAGATTGCTCAAAAGCCACGCTACAGGGGGTGATTAGAGGAAAAGTATCCCTGGATTCGGTAATTCATTCTGAGAATTGGCGTGGTTATAACGGACTCGTTGACCTTGGATATAGAAAGCACCTAAGGGTCGATCATGGCAGCGATGAATTCACCTCAGGTTCTTCACACATTAACGGGAGTGAAGGGTTCCGGGGTTATGCTAAAATGAGACTTGCCGGGTTTAGGGGAATGAGTAAATCCACTTTCTACTTGCACGTGAAAGAATGTGAGTTTAGATACAATTACAGGGGTAAGAATATTTATAAAATTCTGCTCAAATTCTTCAGAAATAAACCCCCGTTCTAGTCATGACCCATATTTAATTACACCCTAGACATAAAGGAACGAATATATGTATAATAACCACAGGTTTGTGATCAAGAATTGACCGGAAAAACTACCGGATGAGATATATTTTAGCCGTTGTTGCCGCGCTTTTTTTCCTCCCTTATACCTCATTTTCGATTCAACTTTACAGATGGGAAGACGTAGATGGGAATTCTCACTATACCACCAGCTTGCATAAGATTCCCCAGCGGTATAGGGCCGTGGCTGAGGAAGTGGAAACCGATGAATCGTCTGTGGATACAGGTGCCGCAGCCGTGCCGCGCCACCGGAATTCATCAGAGTCGGAGGGAGAAAAAAGCTACAACAACCCTATGTATCAATACATCGTACCCAATATACCCAAAAAGCGCTCACTGCTCGATACAACTCCGCCACGTGCTCATAACGCCTCTACTTACGATGGGGCGCCAAAGGACGGTGATTACCTCGCTTCTAACAGACCCGGCGTTTCTGTGCCCAAGATATATAAGACCGTATCACTTAACACCCGGGAGTTCAGGTACTTTCCCTACTTCGTAAGGCTTAAACGCAAGATTGAAGACGTCTGGCAGTACCCCATGGAATCGCGCCTTGCCAGGGAACAAGGAACCCTGGAGTTAGTGCTTATTTTAACGGCTAAAGGAAAGGTTCTCGATGTTGTCGTTGTTAAGTCCACTCCATACGAAAGGCTCAACAGGGAGGTCGTTCGCTCCGTCCGGGAGGCGGGCCCCTTCCACAGATTTCCCCCGGAATGGAGGGAAAGGGGACTTCAGATAAGGCTGGAATTTGCTTATCTGCTGGATTATTGGTGGCAGAAGACAGACTCGACACGGGTATCGCTCAGGAAGAGAGAGCCCACATTTGAGGATATACGCAGTGAAATACTCGGCAGGCTTGAGGTGCACGGCGTTGTGAACGATGTCCGCCTTGAATGGAGATAGCATTTGGCATGGAGATGGCGTGTGATAAGGTTGAGAATTAAGAAACTTGAGTTCCCTTAATTACTCTGGTTCAGCTAAACCGCTCGGCTGGGATGGTTCTAAGGAGTTTTAGCACCAGAGCCGTGCAATGGGACTCAATTTACGGCGGCTAGCGCCGCTCATCCGTGAAAGAGTGAGTTTGATTCCTTGAGGGTTAAAAGGTTCGGACTGTATTTTTCCTATGTGCACTGAGCTTTAAACGAAATGAAGCCGTTGGGTTGAAGCCCCCCTTGATTTATGTGACAAGCAAATTAAAGGTGGTAATTTGTAAATTGTCGGAGTAAGAGTCCGCTGGAATTATGGATTTAAATAGGTGTGGATAGTGACATAGATGAGAAAAATTGCTTCAATAGCTGCACTACTGCTCATTTGTCTTAGTCTTGGGTGTAATAAAAATATCTTTACCGACAGTAAGACTGTGGAGCTTTACCCTGTGCTAAAGGATGGGAAATGGGGGTATATGAACAAAAAAGGCAGGGTGGTTATACGGCCTGAATGGGATTATGTGGGTCGTTACTCGGAAGGGCTGGAGGGGGTTAGGGAAGGTGATAAGTGGGGTTTTATAGATGTATCTGGAATGGTGGTTATAAAGCCCCGGTTTGAGGGCGTGGGGGAGTTCAGCGAGGGTCTCGCCCCGGTCGGGTGGGGACATGGGAAAATGGGAGGTGGGGGTTCATAGATAAATTGGGCGACTGGGTAATAAGGCCGACATGGAACAGGGCGCTTGGGTTCAGAGGCGGCGTTGCGCCGGTGATGAAGGGTAGCATGGACAGTGGGCTTTGGGGCTGCATTGATTCGGTGGGGAATGTTGTGGTTGAAACGAGCTATGAGCTTGCAATGCCTTTTTTCGATGGTCTCGGTTTGTTCAGGATTCTGAGCACAGGTGGGGATATGCGAATAGGACTGGCAAATTTGTTTGGGAGCCTGTAAAGTAAGTTGTCGCTTATTTCAGACTTGGTCGGGTTATAGCGATTCCCTAAACTCTAACGTATTTTGAAGAGTAAGATTTACATATGAAGGGTGAGGACAAATTAAAGGAAATAATCAGCACATTAAACCTCCTCATCGATGAGATTGTCTCTTTCCAATCGGTTAACCCTTACTCAAAGGAAAAGCATGATTATTGCTGGGAGAGAGTAAAAAGGTGGGAGCAGAGGGTTATAAAGATTTTCGAAAACAATTTTTCAAAGACTGAGGCTGTAAGATTTCGTGAGATAAACGCAACGGCGAACCTGGATGACTCGAGTTTTATGTACAACGCCCATTTGCGAGTAAAAATCGCATTTATTAAATCCCTCAGGGACGATATCAAAAACGACCCTGATTACTGGTCTACAGTAGTTGGCGGTACAGGGAAATCCAAAAACTTAGACGCTTCCACCGACACTCTGGATGTTATAAGAAACTGGTGCTCCCGCTTCAATCTTGTGGCAAAGCAGCTGGCTAATCGCTATGACAACCGGGAGACCCTGGACATCAATGATGAGAATGACGTCGTTGACTTGCTGCATGCACTTTTAAAAATGGATTTTAAGGATATAAAAATAGAGGAGTGGCAGCCAAAATATGCCAAAAAGCCTTCGAGGGTATTCCTATTGAAGGAGCAGGGCCTCATTATTGAGGCTAAGAAAACAGGGGTTGGTGTGGGCGAGAAGGAGCTTAGGAACCAGCTGTTGGTTGACATCGAAAGGTACAGACGCCGCAGGGGTTTCAAGACGTTATTCTGCTTTGTGTATGACCCTGACGGATTTATACAGAGACCGGTGAAACTGGAAGACGACCTCTCTCACTCCGACGGAAAATTTGAGGTCGAGGTATTTGTCGGTCCCAAAATGTACCTGGTATAGCGAGGTTGTTCGATAGTTTCTGTAATCTCTGCTGTCCCGAAAATCCTATGAAATTCGGCGTTGCGCTTCCAAACTTCGGCAAGTTCGCCGGCACGGAGTCGATTCGTAAGATATCCGTTGGCGCCGAAAGCCTTGGTTTTGACTCCGTCTGGGTGAGCGACCACATCGTTCTTCCCAAGGGGCACCAGGGTTTCGGCCGGGTGTTTTACGAGCCTCTGGTAACCCTTTCATATGTGGCAGCCCTTACCTCGCGTGTTGCGCTCGGCACGAGCGTTTTAGTATTGCCTTACAGAAACCCCCTAGTGCTCGGCAAGATGCTCGCCACGATCGATGTGCTCTCCTCAGGGCGTCTCATAGTGGGTGTCGGTGTGGGTCATCTGGAGGGGGAGTTCCATGCTCTCGGTGTACCTTTCGAGAAGCGCGGCGCTGTTACTGACGAGTACATTGAGGTGTTGAAAACGCTTTTCACAAACCCCGAGCCCAGTTTTCAGGGCAGGCATGCAAACTTCGACGGCATAGTGTTTGAGCCCCTGCCGGAGCAAAAGCCCCGTCCGCCAATCCTAGTCGGTGGCGGCGGAGGCCGCGCAATCGAGCGCGCCGCAAGGGCCGGGGATGGATGGCATCCGGTGGGTCTTAGCCCCGCGCAGGTAAGAGATGGCGTCGCTTATCTCATTGACCGGTTGGAGAAGGAGGGTCGCGGCTTAGAGGGGTTCGGAGTGTACCTGCGCAAGAACCTGGAGATTACAGACGAGGACAAGGGGGAGGACGAGCCCCTTCGCGGCTCCGTCGAGAAAATCACTTCCGGCATCGCACTATATGCCGAAGCCGGGGTCACACACGTGATCTTCCAGCCCCTCTCAGGAACCCTTGATGGCGTTCTGGAAACGATGGGGGTTTTTGCGAGGGATATTAGGGTGGAGGTGTGAGGGTATATGGGGCTTGATACGAAAAAGTGACTAGATGTGCTAAAATAATACCTAGTAAATGGCTTCTAGAAAGGTAAAAGGAATTTGTCATATTTGTGGTATAAATATTGAGTTAACCTATGAACACGTCCCTCCAAGGAAAGCATTTAATAGCAAACCCGTATTTTACCAAGATCTCCAAGACTTGTTAGAAGATCAAAATTTTCTTGATTCATCTCAGGGGAAACCTAATCAAAAAGGGGTAGGCGGTTATACCCTTTGTGAGCGTTGTAATACGACCACCGGCAGCTGGTATGGGACTGCATATGTTGATTGGACATATAAAGCAATGAATGTCCTTAAATATACAAGGGGAAAACCTAGCATATATTACCCATTTTATATTTTCCCTCTTAGAGTAATCAAACAAATTATTTGTATGTTTTTCAGTACTAATGGTAGCGAGTTTCAGAAAAATCATCCTGATTTGGTAAAATTTGTTTTAGATAGAAAAGCAAGGCATTTAGCACAAGACATTCAAATTTGTGCTTTTTACAATACTTCACCACGAAGTAGACAATCTGGTATTGCTGGAATTTTTAGTAGCCGAGGCCAACATCATTTTAGTGAAATAGCGTTCCTTCCTTTTGGGTATGTAATGACGTTTGATTCAACTCCCCCTGATGAAAGAATGTGCGATATCTCTTGTTTTGCTGACTATGGATTCAATGATTGGAAAAATTTGTCTTTAAACTTGCCAATTTTACCTATCTATAGTTATTTGCCTGGGGATTATAGGACGAAGGAAGAACTCGATAAAATTCTACCTTCTATGTCTGACGAATGATTTTATAAATTTTGGTAATTTGTTTTTAAGGTGCGTTGCAAGCGTATTAAAATTCCCCCCTTACCTCACCTCGCAAGCAGCATCCCCGATATGAGTGCCAGCACGATGCCCGCGATTTCCCTGGGGCCGAGCGTCTCTTTGAGGAACACGACCGCAAGGAGCACCGTGATTCCAGGGTAAAGAGCCGTGAGGGGGAGTATGACTGATAGCTTTCCGATCTTCAGGACGTAGATGAAAAGGATAGTTCCGATGCCCCACGTAAGCCCCATGAGAAGCCCGAAGTAGTTGACCGAGAAGTTGGGGAATATCTTCTCCCGGTTGAAGAGCACGAACGTCGTGAACACGGTCAGGGTGCCGATGGCTTCAAAGAAATACACCCTGGGGCTAGTGTCCCGCAGCAGGGCGACTTTGCCGAAGAAGCTGCCTGCGGCGAAAAACAGCATTACAATTAATGTGAGGGTCACCCATCTCTCCAGCATAGCAATACCTGACGTTTTTGCATGATTATATCACAGTCGAGGGGTTGTAATAAGCGTGGGAAGAATGACCGGTTGTGCTGGGGGGGACGATGTGAGCGGCGATTGAGAATCCGAGAGTATCGGCTATAATTTGGCCGATTTATTGAGTTCTTCGTTCCGGGGTTGCGTTAATGGGCAGAGTCCAGCTTGATTTGCCTGAGAAGTTCGTATTCTCTATCGACATACCGCTTCGCACGGGCGACATTAACTACGGAGGCCACCTAGGGCACGACTCCATCCTCTCGCTCACGCAGGAAGCCCGCGCCTCGATGCTTGCGGGCTACGGTTTCATAGAGGCCGATATCGACGGGCCGGGACTAATCATCTCAGACGCCGTCCTGGTCTACAAGTCGGAGGCATTCTACGGCGACACCCTTACCATAGACGTAGCAGTGGGGGAGTGGAACAAGTACGGCTGCGACATCTTCTACTTACTCACGAGCAAGGCGTCGGGTAAGGAGGTCGCGCGCGCCAAAACTGGCGTAGTGTTTTTCGACTACGGCACACACAAGGTCGCTCCTGCGCCGGAGAAGTTCAGGCAGATTGTGGAGGAAGAGGAGAGCAAACTCCCATGAGCTTGACCCCGGCTCGCAGCACGCGGAGGAGAAAATGGATTACGTGCTCGGCTTACTGAACAAGGGAGCGTGAACGGCACCCAACGCTGCTTACCCTGCTTCTCCGGATACCGTACAGGGCAGTCTTAGGGTGTGTAATGTCAATGTGTTTTTTCTAAAGCCGCAAACATATCGCACTCAGGCATACATAAGGAATTCACCATCGGAGGATGTAGTATGAGAGTTCAGATATTTGTTGTGGGATTGATATTGATATACCTCCAATCGGGAGTCGCACATTCCGAGAGCGCATCGAAAGACATTGGAAAGATCAAGTTTATCGTCAGAGCCGGAATATGGGGATACATAGACAAAGCGGGGGAGTTCGTCTGGAGGAGCGATTGAGTTGAGTGATGTGGGTAGAGGGTGCTGGGAAGAGCGGAGTTTAGTGCTTTGGATTCGGCTGAAGCTCCGACCGGCTAGAGGATAAGGGATGTTGTTGAAGTTTTGAGTACTTCGTGGCCAGCCTTTTCACACGTTCAAAGTGACAGAGAATAAACAACAGTGATAACGGCGAACCGGACGACCGTAGAGGGTAAACCTGTAGCAAACTCACTGCGTTCGAGCTAATATATAGACAAACCGTATTTGAGTTTCTGAGCGGGTTTTAGTAATTTCGAAGATGAATACCGAGAGAATAAAGAAGCTGTTC
>JADFKM010000051.1 GCA_022564935.1 Candidatus Dadabacteria bacterium | reverse complement strand
AATTCTTCCGACAGTGCCGGGATGTTTTAATAAGTCATGGGGTGAGAATAACTCTTCATCGCTTCCTGCTTGAAGAAAACATAGTGCGTTTGAAATTGATGTAATATTAACTTCTACACAGTGATATTGTTACTTTAATGCGGCTTCATCAATAATTTAACGACGAATGCTTATTTGCAACATAAAATGGGGTTTGGGCGCAAAATAAGTTCAATAATCATACCAATTTCATAAGAATTAAATTATAATATTAATGTATGTAGCGAAAGCCGGGGTTCTTAATACTACAAAACTACAACCGACTCTTAGTATGAAAAATCTCAAACTTAATGAATAGTAGTAATACTAGGGTTTTCAGATAGTCGTGAATATGAATTCTACACAAACCAGCACCACTACGACCAACGCGAGAGATTCGATAAAAATAAAAATAAAGGAGAACAAGTATAAAATAGACGCTTGCACATTATACAAAAGCGGCCAAATCAAAATTGCTCGTGAACATTTTCCAGAATATATCCAATCTCTCGAACAACGCCATACTTCCAAGTCAGATTTTATATTAGGAATAGTTGTTTTCCTGATTTTAATACTGGTATTGGTTTATTACATCCTCCCCAAGGTCAACACTCCACAGCTGGCTGTGACAATACTAGTCGTAGGCGTGCTTTCTATCTATTTCGCGATCGAATACACCACCAAGCAGATCCGTATTTCCAGATCAAAAAAATATTTAGAAGAGAAAGAGATGCCGCGATTAAAAAGAGAAATTGATACCCAAAGGACTAGTATAGAAGTACTGAAATCTCAAGAGAAAAATCGACAAGAACGGGATCGTCAGGCTCCTGTAGAAAGGGGACAGGCACAGAGACAAAGGAAACAGGAAGAGAGGAGAAGAAAAGACAGACAAAGAAAGGAAGAGGAATTCACCCTCTCGGAAGAAGATGAAAAGGAACCTGAGACCTTCAGTGACCAAAAAAGCGATAGGTTCGAACGTCCCGAAGGAAAACTCACTATACAAGTCGCTTTTAAAATCCTGGATGTCCCTCTAGACTCTAAAAAGGAAGATGTACGAAGGGCATACCGTGATGCAATCATACAGTATCACCCAGACCGTGTCGCTCATTTAGCAGATGAGTTCAAGGTGCTCGCAGAAGAAAGGTCTAAGCTGCTTAACGAGGCCTATGAGCTGTTGAAGCGCAAAATGGTTTAATCACTCCAATTAAAGACTAACAACATACTCCCTCCCTTAAATTACGAAGGGACGGGATGCATGGCCAGAACCTCTCAAAAATCGCTACAAACTCATCAGCTCCTAATTCAACCCAGAGCTTTACCTTTGAAATAAAACCTAGATGCCTGAGATTTCCTCAAGAGCCAGTATGAGCGCCTGAGTGCCCGAGCGCCCATGCCCCTTGGCGCTTGCGGCAACATAGAGCTGGTTCACCAGGGCTAGCCCCGGAAGAGACAGGTTCATCTTCTGTGCTTCGGCAAGAGCAATGCTCATATCTTTAATGAAATGCTCCACAAAAAAACCGGGTTCGAAGTCACGCTTTAACATCCTGGGGGCCAGGTTATCAAGTGCCCAGCTTGAGGCGGCCCCTCCCCTTATCGAAGTGAGAACCGTTTCTACGTCGAGACCCGCCTTGTATGCGTAAACCAGCCCCTCGCACACCCCTATCATCATACCGGCTACCGTAATCTGATTGCACATCTTCGTGTGCTGACCGGAGCCCGGCACCCCCTGATAGACGATCTTATCACCTAAGAGCTCAAGCAGCGGCATCACCTCATCAACCGTCCCCTCGTCTCCCCCCAGCATAATAGACAGGGTTGCGCTTGCCGCTCCCACATCACCCCCGGAGACGGGCGCGTCTATTGAGCCGCACCCCTTGAGCTTCGCCGCATTGTATATCTCCCTGGCTAATGTGGGCTCGGTCGTAGTCATGTCGACAAGTACCTCGCCGCCGTTTACGCCTTTAAGAATTCCCTCATCCCCGAAATAGACTTCCCGCACATCGGAGGGAAATCCCACGATTGTAAAAACAACGTCTGCCTTCCGGGCCGTCTCTTGTGGGGAGCCTGTCCAAACGGCGCCTGCATCAACAAGACGCCCGGCTTTTTCCTCTGTACGGTTGAACACGAAGGTTCGGTACCCGCCCTCTATAATATGGCGGCACATCGAAGCCCCCATTACCCCCGTTCCAACCCAGCCTATCTTTGTTTTTGAAGGGGTTATTTTGCGCTTCGCCATAACTCACAGGTAACATAGAATTTGTGTACACTTCAATAAACCACAGAGCCAATTCCAGGGTAGCCAGCAACTAACTTTCAATCACAACCCACAATTCATGCGCCTTAGGTTAACAGGCACCGCCCCTCCGTCTAACCGTTATCTGAACAAGCCCCCTATCGCTGAGGGTCGATTAAGACTCCGGGGTTCATAATACCTGCAGGGTCAAGCACACGCTTTGCCTCCTCGAGCACCTTGCCGAACCCATCGGGTCGCTGTTTCTTGTACCACTCGTGATGGTATCTGCCCACGCCGTGATGGTGTGTGATTGTGCCACCTAATCGAAGGAACAGCTCTGAGATCGCCTTCTTAATCTCCCCTCCCATCTCAAGCTGGCTGCCTTTCTTTCCCGGCGCAGTGATGGAATAATAGGGCACCGGGCCATCTGGGTAAGCGTAGGTAAAGCGGCACGAAATGAATCCACCCCCGCAAACCTCTTCCATGACCTCCGTCATCTCACCGATCACTGTTTCGTGAAACTCCGGGAAACGCTCCCACGTTATGGCCGTCTCAAACGTCTCGGTTATCATCCCCATAGCTACGAGTGCTTCCCAAACGTAGGGCATTCGAATGAAGGAGTCGCGCCACGCCCCCGCCATACCCTGCCGGTGCCTGCTCTCCGTTTTAGAGTCGCCACCCTCCCCCTCCAGCGTCCCTCCGTGGTCCCTGCAGCACTCAAGAGCGCGGCTCACCCATGCATCCAGGGGGTGGTCGGCCGATTCAAACCCCAGCACCATGACGGCCTCGTCTCCCTCGGCTACCCCGTTGAAGTAAGCCTCGCCCGCATCGAGAATACGGATATTGGCGGGATACAGACCCGCCTGCGAAACCGCCCTAACGGCCTCGGAAGCGACTAGGAAATCGGGAAACGTCAAAGCGGCGTTAGCTCTAAAAGTAGGGCGGTCTTGAACCCTCATCCAAGCCGAGGTGATAATTCCCATTGCGCCCTCAGAGCCTATGAAGAACCTGTCGGGACTCGGCCCCGCCCCGGAGCCGGGCAGGCGCAATGTTCCAACAGTCCCGCTTGGGGTAATCACTCTCAGGCTCTCGACGAACTCGTCGATATGAGTGTAGAGCGTGGCGTAATGGCCTCCGGAGCGCGTGGCTATCCATCCGCCCAGCGTGGAGAACTCGAAGGATTGGGGGAAATGCCTGAGTGTGAGGCCATGGGGCTTCAAAGCGCCTTCGAGGGCAGGCCCGTAGATGCCGGCCTGCATGTGAGCGGCCCGGGAAGTCTCGTCTATCTCCAACACCTTATCGATATTCTTCATATCAATGCTGAGGGTGCCCTTAAAGCCCTCGCCCACATCCGGCTCGGTACCCTTCACGACGCTCGAGCCGCCGCCGTAGGGTATGGCCGCAACACCGGCACTCGAACACCAATCAAGCAGATTGACAATGTCCTGCTCGGTGCCCGGGAACGCAACCAGGTCGGGAGCAACGGAAAAATCCCTCTCATAAGCCCTTACGACGTCGGGAAACCCCTTTCCATAGGTGTGTCCTGCGCGGTCATAAGGAGCTGAAGAGCACAGATCCGACAGTGTGTCCGGCGGAGTTATTCTAGGTTGAGGAAGCTCAATCTCTTCTAATTTGGGAGGCGGAGTGAGCTCAAGGCCGCTCAAATCGAACTGGCTCTCCATGCGTTTGACCCACCGCTTTTGCTCTTCCGGCGTGAGGTCGGCCTCCTCCACGCCCCAGCCCCAGAACTTGCGGCGTCTTTTGTCCATTCTTCCGTTTCCTCCTTAGTGGTGCTCGCGTTAGCAGCAATAAGCTGTTAAACCCGAAACCGAATAATGCAAAGATCGTATCCATACAGAAAATATTGCCAAATTATCCAAACAAAAGGACTTTCACTTATTGACAGCTCCGATGTGAAGTTTCGGGATTAATGCTCGAATCAGTACCGGATTAAGACCTCAATGTGAATAAATGAATTATCGAGACTTGAGTACAGACTATAACACTAAACGCCCCCGTAGCGCTAGACTCTAAGATGCCGGCAGTGTTCAAGACGGCCTTTGAACTAAAGCTCGAAAATTATAAAATTGACGGGAATTTCACATTTGCTGTGGTATAAACAACCGGTTAAAGTCAGCGATGTCCTACAAGTCATTGAGGGTTGCCCTCTATGGAAAAACTGTAGAAACTCTATGATTCAGACATTCATAGAGCTTGTGAGTGCTTCCTTCCATGAGAAAAAAACTATATTGCTCCGACGGCGCTTAGCATATGTGGTAAGTGGGTCAGGCAACAATAAAATGGCCAAATGCCGTATGGCGCTTGTTATTATCTTTTTCTTTCTTCTACATACCGTGTCTTTGCAGAAGAGATCAAGTTCACTAATACCGAAGAGGAAAGTTATACGGGGTACTTCTTTAAAACCCTGCCCAAGAACCTGCTTCTCGGGACTAAGGAAAGCCTCTGGGGATGGAATCTCGCCCTTATTGGAGCTGGAGCCGGAACTGCGATAGTCCTTTCTCAAACCGATGCGGACAATGAGATACAAGGCGGTAGCGCCAAGGGTTCGATAGGGGATTTTGCAATTGTAGGGAGCATAGGAGGAAATGCATTCACTCTGGGCGGAATATCAGTCTCGACTTATATAATAGGGAGAGTAATTGAAGATGAAAAAATCATTAAAACAGGTAAAGCGCTTATCGAGGCTGAGATTATAACGGCGGTTATGACAAGCATGATAAAGGTCTCGACCGGAAGAGATAAACCGGATGGAAGCGGGAACCGTTTTTTCTCATCATTTCCTTCCGGTCATACTTCGGGGTTCTTTTCCCTGGCCTCTACCGTTGATACAATGTATGGCCATGAGATCGGAATCCCACTCTATGTCGTTGCTGAGTTCGTTGGGTTCTCGCGCCTCTCGGATAACAAGCATTTTTTATCAGACATTTTATTTAGCGCGGCTCTAGGGACGGCTATAGGAAGAGGGGTAGCTACGATGCACAAAAAAGAAGACGAAAGCAGGCTCTCGGTTCTTCCATATACGGATAGCAGAAGCACGGGGCTGTTTATTTCTCTATCGTGGTAAACAATGCTTCGATTCCGAGTCAGGACGCAAGATATTTTTATGTTGACTTGGAGTTTTGATTATCTGGCACTGCGGCTTTCTAAAAGTCTGTGTATTCAGAAAGACCTTACTGGCTTTACTTTTGATTTTCTTGACTCTGCTGGTTATGGTTTTACATCCTACTTGGAATCTCCTTTAGGCTTTATCTCTCGTCTCTTTAGTTTCATCTTAACCACCTTTGATTTACCAGTCTTATAAAGCTCAAAACTTGCCAGAGCCTCCCGCTTTGCCCATTCTGATTTTTCTTCATCGTAATTGACCTTTATATCAGAAGGCACCGTAAACCGACTGTTAGGAATTTTTACGTTTTCCACTATTTTTGTTGCAATTAGTTCATTGGACCAACCTAAACCTGTTATTATGACTTTAAGTGGAATAGCAGCTTCTTTCCAAATCCAACTCTTCGTATAATAGGAGTCTTTACCTCTTTCAAATGCACCTTCCGGCAATTTCTCTGGATTTAATTCCTCTCCCGACAGGTAAATTTCACATTCGCGCCCTAAGACGGTTTCCAAACCTATTTTTCTGCCTAGACCGAGCAGGTCTAAAGATATAATTTCCCTCCTGCTTATTCTCTCGTGAAAACCCTTTTTCTCTTCTACCGATCACTTATCGTAAGCAGCTTTCCCGTATTTTTTTTGGTTATCTATCTTCGCACCCGTCTTTTTAATTAAATCAATCATATATACATAATCGGGGTTAAAAATATTCAAGGCTTCAATATTCTCGGTCTTACCCTTGGGGTCAGGAACAGTCATTTTTGTTACTTTCGCAAGCCTATCGCCTTTTATATAGACCACCTGTGTACCTGTTAAAAATTTCCCGTGACCATACTCGTTTTTAAGGGAGTAATGTATAACAGCACTCTTAAATGGATAGGATGGGAGATAGGGGTTTGGAAGGTCTGCATCACCGGCATAAGCTGGGTGGCTAAAGAGTAGTACTACCATGTAAGCTGCAAAAAGATACAGTCTCTTCATTTATCCTCCACTGCAGATATTATTTATTGGTTTTTTAAAAAAGGGGGGACTCCTTTTTTTGAGTCCCCCCAAGTTACTCATTTACCTGCTCATTTAGTGAGCGAGCGGGTCAGGACGAAGCTGGACTTTGCAAATCTGCCCCATCTTGGTTTCAACATGCTTGGCAGGGTCTCCACCGTAATCTACCCATAGCCCTTTACCTTTCCAGCCTGCATTCGGGTCGTCAATCCTGCCATCCAGTCCACGTTGGAAGAACCCGAGCGGGTATGGCATACGGATTATCGTAAACTTTTCGGTCTTCGGATTAAAAGCAAGAAGTGAATCCGAACCTGTACCGTTACAAATAACCGTATTTTTTCCCAGTCCTAATGTATCAAACTGGTCTACCCAATTGTAGTAGTGGAAATCGGCACTACCCTCATTAGTTTCATCCGACACACCAATCATTTGAGGTCCAGGGGTTTCCCACATGGTCCACCCTTCAGGACACTGGTCTCCCGTGCCCCACGTTTGCTTACATTTTTTGCGGTCAAATTTCGCTACATGTCCACTGCCGCCCAAACAGGTCCATATGTTTCCTTTTGTATCCACATCTATTCCTCTTGCCCCATGTCCTGGTGCTGGAGGTGTATAAATCTCGAACATGCCGGTCTCAGGATCAAGGCGCTTAATTGCTGATGGGTAACCAATAGCGGTCGTCCAGATAGTTCCATCTTTTGGATTGGGGATAATTCCATAATTAGATCCAGGCATGGGTGTGTCGGCTACGCCGTCGCCATCCGAATCCACTACCACTCGGAACCAGCCTTGCGCCACCTGCTCCGAAGGGCAACTCTCTATTCCACAATCCCCTAGGTCGAGCAGACTGGGGTCAAGCCATCCAAATACTCGGCTATCTCCGCTCGTCCAGAGTACACCATCAGAATCAAACTGAAGATGGTGTGTCCCATAACAGGTATCAATCAGCGCGAACTCTTCTGTAACGGTGTCAAAAAATCCCAATCCACGACGGCTAGGGCGAATCGCAGGATCTATATCAAGGCAGTAATCTGAGAGCGTTGTTGCTCTTATCTGGGTCGTCATCCATACCTTGCCCGTATCATCCATCATAGGGTTATGCGGATTAGCGGGGTTATGGTACACTTTCCAGGTACAGAAACCGGGCTGCTTACACCACGGAGTGTTAAAACCGCCCCGGGTAGGGACATCCCATTCAAAGACCTCGTTGGTAACGGGGTCAACTGCCAAAAGGCGGTCCATCCCAATGTCCATGCCGTACACCTTTCCATATGGATACAGATAGGGATCCCGCTTATCGGTTGCTATCTCATCATGGACGTACGCGAATCGGTCTCCCCACTCCCACTGGGTTATAACGAAGTTTCTTTCTATACCCTGGGGTCTGGGCGGCTCTGGGGGAACCTCACCCGCCGCTATTCTTTCTAACCAATCGCCGAAGACCTCCAATGCCACCTCTCTACCAAGACCGGTAGCGATCATATCCATAAATCCCGCCTTCTTAAGACCAGCGTCGAACGCTCCAACAGTCGGGAGCGACCTTGTAGCCTCGTTACCCATCTGGTGGCAGAGCTCACACATCAGCTTGATTTGATTTACCCAAGATTCTTGATCAGGATAACTTGTGGGGATCCCATTTCCACCATCGACGATGGGCCCTGTTCCGGGAAACATACTTTCAGCGGGGGGCTCAAGAAGTGAATACCAGTAATTTGCGGGATAGACTTCCGCCGCCTCCTGCGGGGTAGCCGCAATATTGGCCACGAGTGCAATTGTATCACCCGGTGAAGCCTGGATGGGTCTTGAGTCCGCAAGCCCGTATCCCCGCACCCATACATCGTATTTTGCATTGGGTTTAGGTAGAGCGGGTAGGTCTGGTACGACGAAGTTCCCGTCATCATCGGTGACAACTATCTTACGGAACTTAGTGGGGAGGGCGTCGGTTTCTGCAATTACCCATACTCCGGCCTCCGGTCCATCGCTAGAGACAACCTGCCCGCCGATATCATCGGCGTCAATTGGCAACCCAGGCCCGGGAGGCTTCCCCTTAGCATCATGCAAATTCCAGTTGATGATGAAGGAAAAAGCAAACAACGCGACCAGCGCTATAAGCGAACTTAACACTTTTTTCATGACTTCTTACCTCCTTGTTTTGTTTTACTTATTCATTTATCACAGGTGGGAGGTATGTGTAAGGTCATATGTCCCAGTAAAATTGGGATATATGTCTCAATTCCAAATGCCGTGTATATTTTGTTGATGGGAAAGCGATTAGAGGTTGATTATTGTAATAGATTTTTCGAGGTCAGGCTATTCTCAAGCGCGACTCTATCGCGGACTATAATAGAGCGCCGTCGGCACTCGATTATTCCCAGGCGCTTGAGGTTCGTGAGCGCCCGAGTGAGTGTTCGCCTTGACACGCCTATCTCCTCGGCAAGTTCTTCCTGACTCAAGTTTATATTCAGCCTGACACCGTCTGATGTCGGCTCACCATGACTTTTGTAAAGTCTTAACAACAATTCCACCAGCCGTTCATATGATCGTTTGAGTGCCGCATCGCTTACTTTTCGATGCGCTTCACAAAGCTTAGTGCACAACTCCTCTACAAGTCTCAAACAAACATCCCCGTTTTGATTCAAGAAACCGAGGAAGTCATCTTTCCTGATGAAACACAGCTGGGTTGGAACAAGTGTCTCTGCCGTCAAATTGTAAGGATTCCCCGACAGCAACTCCTTTACACCGAGTACATTTCCGGCAGTTGCGATATCGACGATAACCGCTCGCCCATCGGACGAATAGCCCGAAAGCTTCACCCGCCCGGAGCAAATGCAATAGACTCCTCGTGGCTGATCGTCTTCTACAAACACGACAGTACCGCCTGGATAGATGCTCTTTAGCGTCATACGGTCGAGTACCTCTATGCGTGAATGATCGAGGTCAGAAAAGATACTGCCTGCTCTTGTACTACAAACAAAACAGCTTTGAACATTTTGCTTTATGCTCGAATAATCCATACCGCTGGCCTATAAAAAATCGAGCTTAATACTCAAAGCCCGACTTCTTATTCCTAAATTGTTGATTTTTATTGGTGGAATAAGATTATAGGAACTTCTTAGAGTAGTGATGAAATCTCCGTTTTGATTTCGGAGAAATTTCCTTACCCCCATCTTCACTGCCCCCTGTTCTACCCTCTCTTGTATACTCTATAATAAATTAATTGCTAAATCAAAATTTTTTAAGAATAAAAGAAACGACTCTACTGGAGAAAAAAATCTAAAAGTTTAAAGAATCGCCCCCCTTTGACTTCCATCGTATAGAGTTTTGAAAAAATTCTTAGACAGAAATTTTACTCGATTTTGGGCGTGACAGAAACTAGCTGATATTATTAAACAAGGAGCGCATCGGTAGAGAGCCGAGCCCCCGACCGGCGGTTCCAATATCCGGGTTGCTCTCTTAGAGCGTATGCAAATTTTCAGCCTGTGTTGAGCGGAATCGATATTATTATCGATCCAAAATCTTTTTTATATCTTCGGCAACCCATGCAGGGTCGAGCTTGCCCTGAGAGTACCGGAGAAGCAATTTCCCCTCCGGGTCGATAAGGTAAACGGATGAGGTGTGTCCCATGAGGTATTCGAGCTTCGAGTCCTCGTCATATTCCTTTTTGTAAATAACGTTGTATGCACCGGCCACTTTTTCGATATCACCCATGCTTCCCGTAAGTCCCACAAACTCCTTCCCAAAGTAAGGTATATATGCCTTGAGCCTATTGGGGTTATCCCGCTCCGGATCGACCGTGATGAACACAACCCGTACCCTGTCCTCGGACTCCCGGAGCAGAGTCACCACCCTCTTAAGCTTAAGAAGGGTCGTAGGGCAAATATCTGGGCAGTGTGTGTATCCAAAGAAAAGGAGCACTACCTTGCCCCTGAGGTCCGAGAGTGACAGTCTCTCGCCATTGTGGTCGGTAAGCGAGATACCCGGCGCCGTTTCATCGTAGAGAACCCCGTGAAATGCGCCATTTTCGACTTTAAGTCGAAAATGGCGGTACATATAGAAAGCGCTTCCGGCAACCAAAAGCGCTGCAAGGGGCAAAATGAGGAGAAGCGAGCGCTTTTTCATAGTATTCATGTAAGCATATATTACAGAATAGCGTGCGGAAGTCACGGACATTGACAATATTTCTTAAATAGTGAATGAAATATTCGTGTAATTAGAGACGGTTAGAATTGAGGGGGCATCGAGGAGCGAAGTTTTTTCGCATTTGCGTACATTTTGCCCTTGATTGTGCCCCCTTTTCGATTAATATATAAGTGAATACTAATAAATACTCAAGTATCCAAGGAGTCTTGTAATGTATAGCGGGTACAGAGGGGCAATATCAATTATTGCCATTTTTTTTGTCTTGATCTTCACGTCTTACATTCCACTTTACAGCGATGAGAGCGAACCCAAAGAGAGTGAGGGTGTAGCCGAGGTAGGCAAAAAACTCTTTGTTGAGAAGGGTTGTATCGGCTGTCATACAATAGGGGGTGGGAAGCTCTCCGGCCCGGACTTAAAAGGCGTAACCGAGAGGAGGGAGGAGCAGTGGCTCAGGCGCTGGATTAAGGCGCCCGATGAGATGGTCTACACCGACCCGATAGCCAAGGAGCTCCTCATGGAATACTACGTTCCTATGCCCAACCAGGGACTCAGCGATGATGAAGTCGAGGCGCTTCTAAAGTACTTGAAGCTCCTCGATTCCCAAGATTCCCAAAACAGCGACAAATTGGAAGAAACAAATAAAGGAGGTAGTGAAAATGATTAAGTGGACAAAGTTTGGCCTGGGCGGTCTGGGCCTCGCTTTTTTAATCGGTCTGCTGCTTCTGTTCTCCGGTGTATTGGAGAGCAAGAGCAGGCAGCCGGGTCTTTCGGGAAACGCAGAGCAGATTGCGAAGGCGCGCGGTCTTACCCCGGCCAACATCGAAGCTGCCCTGAAGACCTATGTTCCTACGGGTAAGCGTGATGAATACCTAATGTTCGCCTCAGGCGGTCATTCGGGTCAGGTTCTTGTCATTGGCGTTCCCTCTATGAGGCTTCTCAAAGTAATAGCCGTTTTCACGCCTGAGCCGTGGCAGGGGTTCGGACAGGGCTCTGAAGAATCGGCTATATTGTTGAGCTCCGGCAATATGACGGTCGGCAAACAGCGCACCCTCAACTGGGGGGACACCCACCATCCGGCCTTAAGCGAGACTAACGGGGAATACGACGGACAGTTCCTTTTTATCAACGACAAGGCGAACGCAAGAATTGCCGTTATCGACCTCCGGGATTTCGAGACCAAGCAGATCGTCAAGACCCCTAACCTGATATCGAATCACGGCGGCGCTTTCGTTACCCCGAATACCGAATACATAATCTCGGGATCGCAGTACGCCACACCGCTGCCATTTCATGAATATGCCCCTATAGAACAGTACAAAGAGAAGTACCGGGGGTTGATCGTGTTCCACAAATTCGACAGGCAGAAGGGAAAAATTGTAGCTGAGGGCTCCTTCCAGATTGAGGTGCCTCCATACTGGCAAGACCTGTGCGACCCCGGGAAAAAGGTGAGCGAAGGGTGGATCTTCTGCAACTCGTTCAACACAGAGATGGCCACGGGAGGCATAGGCCAGGGCAAACCGCCGTTCGAGGCCGGCGCTTCTCAGAGGGATATGGACTACCTTCACGTGATAAACATGCGTAAGGCCATCCAGATTGTGAAGCAGGGCAAGGCAAAGAAGGTCTCCGGGGTAGATGTGATCCCCCTCGATGTGGCCGTTGCCGAAGAGATCCTCTACTTTGTCCCTGAAGCCAAGAGCCCCCATGGAGTAGATGTTGCCCCCGACGGCAACTACATCGTGATCTCGGGAAAACTGGACACCCACGTCACCATATTTACCTTCGATAGGATAATGAAGGCTATCAAGAACAAGAACTATGAGGGAAAGGACCCGTATGGGGTTCCTATTCTTAAATACAACGACGTGGTGGAAGCCCAGCTAAATATAGGTCTCGGGCCCCTGCACACACAGTTTGACAATAAGGGCTATGCCTATACGAGCGTCTTCATCGAGAGTACGGTCGCCAAATGGAGCCTCGGGCCCCCGTACCATGAGGGTGAGAAGGCATGGCAGTTGATCGATAAAATCCCGATACATTACAACGTCGGCCACATTGTCTGCGCCGAGGGCGACACCGTTACTCCGGACGGCAAGTACTGCGTGTCTCTGAACAAGTGGTCGATAGACCGGTTCAATGAAGTCGGGCCCCTTTACCCGCAGAACTTCCAGCTCCTTGACATTACTGGGAATAAAATGAAGCTCCTCTACGATATGCCGATCGGTATCGGCGAGCCCCATTACGTGCAGATGATAAAGGCCGACAAGCTCAGCCCCTGGAAGGTCTATCCCGAGGTAGGGTTTAACCCCGCCACCATGAGCAAAGACCCCAATGCCGCGATGCTCGGCAAAGAGAGGATAGTGAGAAATGGCAACAAAGTAGAGGTTTGGATGACGGCTCTAAGAAGCCGTTTCAACCCCGAGCATATAAAAGTGATGGAGGGAGATAACGTCGTTATTTATATAACGAATGTAGAGCGCGCAAGGGACGCCACGCACGGGTTCGCCATCAGCGGATACAACATTAATCTGAGCCTCGAGCCCGGCGAGAGCAGCACCGTCAGGTTCACCGCAGACAAGCCTGGGGTATACCCCTTCTACTGCACCGAGTTCTGCTCGGCGCTCCATCTAGAGATGGCGGGGTATCTGTTCGTGGAGCCTAAGAAGTAAGGATCTTAAACGCAGGACGGGGCCGCTCCTCAAAACTAATTTCCTAGAGGCGGCCCCCAAAGATATTTATCACAAATTTTTACAAAAGGAGGCATTAAAGATGAAAACATTGCTGAGTTTAATTACCTTGTCAGCCTTTTTTATGATCGCATCGGCGCTTCCGGCCCTGGCCGGCAGTAAAGAAAGCGCCCTGTCCTGGCAGAAGCAGGCAATTGATACCAGGGTGATCGTTGCCAGTGTGATCGGGGAACTCGATAAAACGGGGGACAAAGGGAATGATGCGGCAAAAGACCTGATAGCCGATGCCAAGATGTGGATGGAGAAGGCCGATGAGATATTTTCAAAGGCGGACGGCGAGATGGGAAAGAAGGATTTTGAAAAGGCCGGCTCCAACTACAATATGGCATGGCAGTACCTGGTAAAATCCGCCACGGCGGCCCTGAATGCGAAGAGCATTTTAGGCGGCAGTTAGCAAATTCTGTACACACGCACAATATTTGCTCAGTAGAGTTCTATTCCGGTTTTGAAAAAGGAGACACTCGCTATGTCGAGAGCTTCTACGGTTATAATTGAAGAAAGACCCGAGCCCGGCAAAGTCACAGAGATCACATCATGGGTCCCGGGGCCCATGCCCCACGGGAAGAGAAGATACGCGGCCGCGGCACTGTCGCTGGTCGCGGTTGTTCTTCTTATGCTTTCATTGATGTTCCCGTACTGGAGTGTGGTATTGAACGCCCCCCAGTATCCCGACGGACTTCATGTGCAGGTCCACCTTACGAAGATCGAAGGCGACACGTTCGAGATTGACCTGCTGAACCACTATATCGGGATGAAGAAGCTGGAGGAGGCCGCGCGCTTCGAGCGCTCGATCGCCCTTTACGGTCTGGCCTTTATTTCGCTGTTTACCCTTCTATTTGTGTTCTCAGGGAGGCGGTGGATGAGCCTGCTGGCGCTTCCCGCGCTCGTTTTCCCGATCGCTTTCATCATGAACATGATGTTTTGGCTCTACCGATTCGGGCACGACCTCGACCCAAGGGCGCCTATCACCTTTGAGCCGTTCACGCCTCGCCTTATTGGGGAAGGCAAAATAGGCCAGTTTTCGACGGTCGGGTCACTGGATGTAGGGTTTTATTTGGCTCTTGGGTCTTTGATTTTTGTCTTAGCAGCATTATTGTTGAGGTTTACGGTATGCAACGCATGTCCTTACAAAAACAAATGTTCGCTTGCCTGTCCGTACTTGTTTTTGTGGCCGCCTCCGGAGCACAGCGAAACTGCAGCGCAGTAGCCGAGATCCATACTGTTTCGCTGCGGGGCGGGTACAGCACTATCGCGCAGGCCATAGGCGCCGCTTCAGACGGGGATATTGTAGTTGTAGAGGATGGTGTTTACAGGGAGCGGGTAGTAATAGACAAACCTCTGACCCTTAAGGGCGTGGGCAGACCCGTAATAGACGGCGGGGGCGAGGGGACTGTACTCTCTATCAGTGCACCCGGTTGTGTGGTCAAGGGGTTTGAGATCAGGGGCAGCGGCTCGAGCCTCAACAGCGAGGACGGAGGCATTAGTCTCGACGGGGCTTCGGGCACCCTCATCGAGGACAACACCCTAAAAGACGTTCTATTCGGTATTTATCTCAGAAATTCGCCGAATACCACAGTTCGCGGCAATGTCGTTGTGGGCAAGGAGCTTCCCATCGCCTCGAGGGGTGATGGGATCCGTATCTGGTACAGCTCGGGTACAAGGATAGAAGAAAATCACATCACCGGGACTAGAGATGTGGTGATATGGTTCTCCGACAAGACC